>NZ_JAVRBR020000045.1:0-108924 GCF_034531165.2 Dendronalium sp. ChiSLP03b
AAGCCTTTCGAGGCTTTAATTTCTAAGTTTTGGCTATAAATTTTAGTTACTGTTAGAAAATAAAGGCTCAAAGCTTGACTCAATCAAAGTTTCAGAATCTTGCTTCGATTATTGTTTTCCGAGAGTGACAAAAGAAAGCTACATTTTTAGAAAGTCTTTAAATAGGAAGTTTAAGGAAACCAATTTAACCAAGCATCCCAATTTTCCACAATTCTGGCAAATTCTGCATAACCTCCTGCTTTGGGATGAGCGCCGTCATTGGCTCTTGCTTCATCAATCCAAATATTAGATTTTTCCAGTATTGGCAAAACATCTAAATAAGGTATATCCAAATCCTCACAAACCAAAGCAAATTGTTTAGATAAATCGCTAGTTCTCTTATTTCTCTGGGAGTCTTCCTGTTCTGCATATGGTGCTGGGCCAACCATCAAAACAGGATATATTTGTTTAGCCTGACTTAAAATTTTACGGGTATTTCTGATTGAATCTATAAAGTCTACACGAGTTTTACCGTTCTCTACTGTTGTGTCATTTAGACCAAAAGAAAATACTACTCTGCCATAATATTCTTTGGGTAAGCGAACTGATACTTCCTGGAACCATCGCTTTTCTATATCAGTACTTGTGTCCCTTCTAATTCCCAAATTATAGTATGTTATCTCATAACCTTGTTTATTAGCCTTAGTACAGATTCTGCCTGCCCAACCCAGGCATTCTGGATCTCCGGTACCATTAACAAAAGAATCACCAACAAAACAAATTCTTGCTTGTGGTATATGTAGTAAATTCATTTATAGTAGTTCTCAATTTTCTGTAATACGTTCTTAGTTAGGAAGTCAGGAATCAGAAGTAATTAAAAAAGAGAGATAGTTAATTCTACCTCTCTCATCTTAAGTGAGTTTAAAAGATATAAGGAAAAAGAAATTTATTTTCTCTTTGACCCTTTGTCTTTTTTAATATCTGCTGGGTTTGTGAACAATAAAGCTGAGAATTTGGCACTGCTTGATGTTATCAAAACCCACAACGCGGATGTAGTTACTGGAATATTGAGAACGGCAAGATTGAACTTCATTCAGCACTTCTTGAGTAGTTTTAGCGCCAAATAAAGGCAGCTTCCACATTGTCCAATATAATTCTGTTGGCTCAGAAGTTTCGTTAAACTCAACCGCTGGAATGTAACCTTGGCTCAGGATGTACTGAATCTGCTTGGCAATTTGAGCATCAGAGAGGGGAGGCAGATAAGAAAGGGTTTCGTAACGACGCTCTTTTGGTAGAGTTTGCATGGTTGTTGATGATGGTTTGAGATTTTTACTAATGAGTTGACTGACTAACTCGATGAGTTATCCAAATTCGGCTCTGAGATTGCTTGCTGTTCTGATTCCGGACTGGGGTTTGATAAATTGAGTTGCGTGATGCGTTCTAAATGCTGGCGACGTTGTTCCATATTGGACTGCTGAATACCAGTGCGAACCATTTCTGGTAGGAATTCGCTGATTTCTTCGGCAATGTGTTCTCTAACAGTCATAATCCGCAATCCTAAATCTGGCTTTTCTTGGAGCAGTTGCTCAATGTATGCTTCTCCATCATGAATTTTATCGGCGGAAAAGTTATGCAGCCAAAGTTCCAGAGGAGGATTTGTTTCGCTCAGCTGTGCCAGTACTGTTCTCAACGCCTGATATGTCAGGTAGCGTTGGAGAGTCTTGGCTGTGTCCTTCGCAATTTGCTTAAGATTCATGCTTGACCCCAGCCCTCAAAAGTTATGAGTTATCAGTGAGGAGTTATGAATTAATGTAACTCCTAATTCCTAACTTCTAACTCCTAACTAGATATCAGACAGTATCCATTGCCTCGAACTCAAACTTGATTTCCTTCCAAAGTTCGCAAGCAACTGCCAATTCAGGAGACCACTTGGCGGCTTCGCGGATAACGTCGTTACCTTCGCGAGCTAGGTTGCGACCTTCGTTACGAGCTTGGATACAAGCTTCTAAGGCAACGCGGTTAGCGGTTGCACCAGGAGCGTTACCCCATGGGTGACCAAGAGTACCACCACCAAATTGTAGAACGGAGTCATCACCAAAGATTTCTACCAGTGCAGGCATGTGCCATACGTGGATACCACCAGAAGCAACTGCCATTACACCAGGCATAGAAGCCCAGTCTTGAGTGAAGTAGATACCGCGAGACTTGTCTTGCTCAACATAGTTTTCGCGCAATAGGTCAACGAAGCCCATTGTAATGCCACGCTCACCTTCCAACTTACCAACCACAGTGCCGGTGTGGATGTGGTCGCCACCGGACATCCGCAGAGTCTTAGCCAAAACGCGGAAGTGGATACCGTGGTTCTTTTGACGGTCGATAACGGCGTGCATCGCGCGGTGAATGTGCAGCAACAAACCATTGTCACGACACCAACGAGCTAATGTGGTGTTAGCGGTGAAACCTGCGGTCAGGTAGTCATGCATGATAATGGGCTGTTTGAGTTCTTTAGCGAACTCAGCCCGTTGCAACATTTGTTCGCAGGTGGGGGCGGTAACGTTCAGGTAGTGACCTTTGATTTCGCCAGTTTCTGCTTGAGCTTTTTGGATGGCTTCAGCAACGAACAAGAAGCGATCGCGCCATCTTTGGAATGGTGCAGAGTTGATGTTTTCGTCGTCTTTGGTGAAGTCCAAACCACCGCGCAAACACTCGTATACAGCGCGTCCGTAGTTCTTAGCAGACAAACCAAGCTTGGGTTTGATGGTACAACCCAGCAAAGGACGACCATATTTGTTTAATTTGTCGCGCTCAACTTGGATACCGTGGGGAGGACCTTGGAAGGTCTTCAGATAAGCTACAGGAATCCGCAAGTCTTCTAGACGTAGTGCCCGCAAGGCTTTGAAACCAAACACGTTACCTACAATCGAGGTCAACATGTTGGTTACGGAACCTTCTTCAAACAGATCCAGAGGATAGGCAATGTAAGCAATAAATTGGTTATCTTCGCCGGGAACTGGTTCGATATCGTAGCAACGACCTTTGTAGCGATCTAGGTCGGTGAGCAAGTCTGTCCATACAGTTGTCCAAGTACCAGTAGAAGACTCAGCCGCTACCGCCGCACCTGCTTCTTCATAGGGAACTCCGGGCTGGGGTGTAACCCGGAATGCCGCCAGAATATCTGTATCTTTTGGTGTGTAATCGGGTGTGTAATAAGTTAGTCTGTAATCTTTAACCCCGGCTTGATACCCAGATTTTGACTGAGTCTTCGTTTGAGCGTAAGACATATAATTCCCTTCCAAGAACTCACTCTTTTTACCGATCAAATTACGTTCCGTGCAACTTCCTCTCATCCCCATTCATTCCCCCCAACATTAGGGCAAAGATTAAGGAAAAATTCTTTTTTAGAGGTTGTCTCTGGCAGAGGGTAGCCATTTTTATGCGACAAACATTTTAGTTAAAAATGCTCTGCCCACTTAGGGGTGCATAACCTATTGCTTCTGCTTTTCCCTCATCCCATGAATAAAAATTCTCTTTTATCTCTTCCTCTTACCCCACTAAATTTTCTCAGTTTCGGCAAAAACTCCATATTCTGCGGCAAGTATTTGATTATTCCCCTACACATCGGGGTTATTGGGTGAGTGAGCTTGCTAGCACACATTCCCGCTTTCGTACTTCTGCTATCTTCCCTATTGACAGGAATCAATGCTGGGAGAGAATTTGCTTGACGGAGATCCAGTGGAGTGATATATGAAAGATAAAAAAATTGCACACCACGTAATTTGTAACTTGTCTCACAATATATCAAGAATTCAATAAGTTATTCTTTGAAAGTTTTTAACTTATTTATTTAAATTTGTTATTACATAAAGTTTTAAACATTTTGTTAAGAATAATTTACAAAAGTAATCTCTAACTGTATGGAAGCTGAAAGGGAGATAAGTAAGAGGCTTAGGGAAATCAATGAATACTGAATTGTTAATGTTGCAAAAAATACATTTTATGGAAAATCTCATCAAGTAACCGAACAAAACAAATTTTCCACTCACTTTTGACTTAATAAAAATTTAAAGCGTTGCATATTTATACGATATATGGTCAGTCGCCAAAGCTTATACGATCCTCTCTTCTACCCTATCTTCCAAGTTAGAAGGGTTAGAGAGGATCGATATAAGAGATATTTTTAGTTAGGCTAAAGTCAAATTTTCAACTAGCCAACTAAAAGGTGTGTCATTTCAAAAGGATTAACCAGTAATAGAATCCTCGTAAACAGCTGCAAAGCCTTCATAATCTGCTCCAGCAATTCCGCCAGCCGCAGCAAAATCAACTCGACCAAGTAAGAAGGCACTTGCTCTGCCATCACCTATGCCTAGACCTGCTGCATTGAAATCATCTAGATAACCGTATCTTGTGATGCCATTTACAACTGAGTCTGTAGGTTGGATTGCTATAACTTTTCCGTCCTCTAGCAAAGCTACCAGTCTTTGACCACCAGGATTTGAGGTGGAAACTCTAGTAAATGCAAGTCCAGAATCTAAGTTGAGAGCAAGAGGTCTGTTGTTTGCCAAACTACTGTAAAGGGCGATCGGAGCAGATAATTGGCCAGTAAGCAAATCGACTTTGTAAAGGTTGTTCTTGGTCGGGTCACTTGCAGCGTCATCTGTAGTTCTGATATCGCTAGCAAGAGCGCGATAACGACCAGGCATGAGATTATCAACAGCTAATCCATCAGCATATTTTCCAGGATTAGTGGGTGTAGTTCCCGCTATTTCAGCAGCAGTAGGAGTACTGTCTACAAGGCTAATAGTTCCAGGAGTAGACGTAGTGATTTTGTAAAGAGAGCTTCCTATTGGCCCCTCATCTGGATCGTCATTTGAGCTAAGGTTGTAAAGAACAACTGGCTGAGAACTTACTGAGAAATCACGCCCAAAGTCAGCACCTGACTCAGTACCAAAACGATTTAGGTTAGATGGAGTACGTGTTGGAGTCACTATAGATGCTGAACCAAAAGGTCTATCAACAGGGCCAACTCGAATAGCGAGATCGGGATCTGTACCTGGTTTTGGTTCGTTAACTGCACTGACCCTTCTGCTAACGGGGTTAGTTCCTAAACCTTCTAGTTCAAAGCTAGCAGAAGTACTAGTTGGAACAGTAACCAAGCCTACTAGCTCAGGAATAACAGTAACACCAGACGATCCAGCAGGAGGGATAGCGAAACGAAAAACCTGCAACTGGTTTCCAGCTAAGCTAGGGTCAGCATCAGTGTCTCCGATTGTGTAGCCGTAATAACGCAAAACCATGAGATTTTCTCCTTAATTCATTTCTTGAAACTTCAGCAAGCATTCCAATAGCTGCAAATTTCCCTGTGACTGGAAGTGTGGACAGCATTTGTGCAACGAGCGACCTTGAAACCCCTACAAAATAAGCTGGACAACCACCGTAGTAGACGGATTTACTAATATCAAGCAAGTGGTATAGAAACTCTCTTGCAGTGCAAAAATGTCAGCAATACACTTATTTGGCTACATAAGCAAAGCTTAAAGACTAGATTGTTTATCAAACTTCGCTTGTATAGCGGCGAATTCTATTCGCTAGGTTACGTTTGCAAAATTGGAACGCCAATTAAAATTTCGACTATTAAGAGGCAAATATAACTTGATTTAAAATAGCTGTATTTGATAATTGAACAACGAAGCTTCAAACTTTATTAAAAGTTTTTAGAGTCTAAAAAATTGTCAATATACCAGTTATATCTGATTTGTGAAAGTTACTTTTAGCGAAATATTAAGACGCTAAAATAACAGATAACTTCACAATTGATATCAGATAGCTATAATAACTTCAAGCCTCTATATTTTGCCTTTTAAAAACCGAATTATGGCCGTCTTTACCTGGGTTTTAAGTCCAAAAGTATAATATTTGTCTACAATTAAGAATAAATTTTCTGCTTTTTAAGGTTTAACAATATTCTGGTTAAGGTTTAGTATTGATTATTTTATATTAAATACTAATTATTCTATTACTATTAAAAGTATTTATCGCTCTACAGGCAAACGAAAAGATACACTATAAATCTTGATAAAACTAAATATGAAAAATAATTCTTTTTTCATATGCGTAAATAGTATTATAGTAATCTGGATGGTTTCTTCGCTTTTCGTTGTTGAGACAAAGCTAGCCCTAAGATTGCTGAAATTAATAACGCACCACTAGCTGAAGGTTCAGGAACTGCTAGTGCTGTTTGCTCTTTCGTGATTACATTAATTTTTAAAGCAAAAGTATCAATGCCATTGCCAAAAGCTCCTAAATCACCACTGCTCAATCCTATATCAAATTGTCCGAAAAGCTGAGTTGGCGTACTGCGATCGCTTAGTTGGAGCAAATAAAAGTCTATCAAATCAATAATACAACAATGTAAAGCAATAAAACTTAGTTTGTTAAAAATTCTATCTGTATCTTAGCAAAGAAATTTTAAAAGTCAATTTATTTATTAAAAAAATCTAATAATAAAGAACCGATAATTTTCCTTGGAGAATTGTAGCATCTATATATTGACAAAAAATATTCATCATGAAGTGAAAGGTAAATACTGGTTAGATTTTCTAAAATATACTTATATGGAATTTTAAAGAATAATTTTTTTAGTTTTCATAACTTATTATTAATTCTTTGTTTGTAAGCATTAATTTTTATACAATAACCGTTTCTTTATCTGTCTGAAGCTAAAACTTTCAGGAGTTACGGAAAGGTAACATGTTTTCATTCTGTTCTCTTAGAGGTGTTGCGAGAACGGAAACGATAACGCGAACGGGAATGCATTCCATCAACGCAACGATTAGTTATTGTTGTGTCAGTCCTGATTAAAAAACTTGAGCGAGTATTCTACTAGTTCTAATTACGTTTAAAAGCAGAAGAATATCAGCAGATAACAAAGTTTTCCTAAAAGTGCAATTTAATCAAATTGGGGGAACACTGAAATCAAGCCAAAGCCTATTGAGGTATTGGCTATTCACAGAGGGTTGAGGAAGTCGTGCGTAGCGTATAAAGCTATTTCTTTCACGCTTCGCGCTTCCAACCCCAAAAGGAAAGTGTTTTCAAAGGAAATAAGACCGTGGTATTGTTTCACAAGCGTAATAGTTTATTGATTACTTCTGTCTTGCTGGGGTTGATGGCTCTGCCAAGCATTGGCGTTGTAGTAATGGCAAATCCAGCGAGTGCAGAAAAAAATAGTAGTAATCTGCCGTCAAAAAAAACCCCCGACATTAAACCATCCGAGTTAACCCCTTCTTATCCAGCTGCTGCACCGCCGCCACGAGTAGACCCTTTACCAGATGAACGGAGAATTGAAGAGCGATCGCTAGACGTAGATTATCGTGTTAACAACTTGCTGGGAGATTTTGCAGGCAATCTCTGGGTGGGTTCTTGGCGGGGATTATCGCGGATTGACCCCAACACAGGGAAAATTTTAGCTCGTGTTAGTTTACCAAATGTCGCTATTGGTGCTTTAGCTCAAGATAAAGTCGGACGTTTGTGGGTGGGAAGTTATGAGGGGCTGATGCGAGTTGACCCCCGCACGAGCGAAATTACAGCACAGAATTTATTTTTACCTTCCAAGCGGGTGTTGTCGCTGTTGCTTGACAAACGGGGTTATTTGTGGGCAGGAACTGATAATGGTTTAGCTTTAATTAGTCCCGACCAAGGCTTAATTATGACAACATTAAAAAATTTGCCTGGTGTCAGTGCCAATGCCATGACTTTAGATGCTGAAGGTCATGTTTGGGTCGGTACTCTTGATGGACTGGTACGGGTTGATAGCGCTAAAGCTGCGATCGTGAAACGGATCGCTGATTTACCAGGAACGACAGTACAAGCCTTAGCTATCAGTCCTGAAGGATTAATTTGGGCGGGAATGCCGAATAATTTGCTAGTTATTAATCCCAAAACTGGTGCAGTGCTAAGGTCTGTAACTCGCTTGCGTGGGCGTAATGTTACAGCAGTGTGCTTTGCGAAAGATGGTAGTATCTGGGTCGGTACTAACAATGGTTTGTTACGATTGAATCCAAATACAGGAGCTGTATTAGACAGTGAAGTTGCCGGACTTCCTTCGAGCCGGGTTTTAACCCTTGTGCCTGATGTCGGCAATAAATTGTGGATTGGCACAAGTGAAGGTCTGGCTTGGTTAATGCCCAAAATGGGCAGTGCAAAACCCCATCTTGCTTTCAGTCGCGCTGTGAAGTAGGGATTGGGGACTGGGGACTGGGGACTAGGTAAGAGTTTTCCTAATACTTAATCTTCTAAACTTAATCCCAATACCAATCCCCAATACTCAATCCCTAGTAGTCCTCAATACCTATATACCCAGTCCCAGTCTCCAATACCTAATCCCTAATTGAACATGGCAATCACTACCCAGCAATTAATTCAATGGAAACAACAGGGACGTTCAATTGTGGCATTGACCGCATGGGATTATGCGATCGCCCAACTCCTCGACGCTGCTGGTGTAGACTTAATCCTTGTGGGAGACTCAATGGCAGTAGTTTTAGGGTATGAAACAACACTGCCAATTACCTTAGAAGAGATGCTGTTCCATGCCAAATCTGTACGCCGTGGTGTTAAACGAGCATTAATTGTTGTAGATTTGCCATTTTTAACGTATCAAGAAAGCTTCCAACAAGCGATGCACTCAGCTGGGCTGATACTTAAGGAAACCGGTGCTCAAGCAGTCAAGTTGGAGGGTGGCTATCCAGCGATGGTAGAAACTATTGCTCGGTTGGTACAGGCGGGAATTCCGGTAATGGGTCATGTAGGTTTGACACCCCAATCAGTACATCAAATTGGGTTGCGTCAACAAGGGAAAAGCCAAGAAGCAGCAGAGAGAATTTTAAATGAAGCGATCGCTCTCGAACAAGCGGGTGTATTTTCTATAGTGTTAGAGCATATCCCCGCAGATTTGGCCAACCTAGTTACACAAAAATTGAGTGTTCCCACCATTGGTATTGGTGCAGGTCCCCACTGTGACGGACAGATTTTAGTCACCTCTGATGTCCTTGGTCTTTCTGAAAAGCACCCACCCTTTGTCAAAGTTTATACAAATTTGCGCGAGACAATTACCAAAGCCGTGCAGGATTATACTGTGGAAGTGCGAGAGCGTAAGTTTCCGTAATAACTCACCATTGGCGCAATCGCAAGTAATTGCGTAATTCGTGGAAGTAATACCAAGCAGCTGTGTTCATAAAAAGTTATTTTCCAAGCAGTTCTAGCAGTGTTAAGTAGCCATTACGATTTACTTATACCAATAATGTATGAAAAATTTCTCCTTCATCTCCCCTGCCCCTCTGCCCCTCTACTCACAAGTGTAGGTTTTTAATCAAGCAATGAGTAATGACTATAAAACTAACGCTCTAATCATCATTTCTTCTACCCCTACACCCTTACATCCCCACACCCTTACACCCTAAAACCAGGGTTTTAGGAACAAAACGTAAAAAACCTACACCTGTCAGCTGCCCCTCTACCCCTCTGCCCTTCTGCCTTCTGCCTTCTACTTATTTACATATCAGTCATTGTGGCTGTGTTCAAACTCATAAACATAAAACAGTCGGCTTAATTTCTGAAACAAGTATCCTACCACTGCAAATAGTGCTGCGCCTCCAAGCGCCCACCAGAATCCTGTAGGAGGAAAAACCGTTAAAAGCGGTGTGGACATTTGCTTTACAACTGCTAGCGCAGCCTTTACCGCTATAGCCCTTGCATCCACAATTACAGCTAAACACAAAAAAATTACAGCCAACCCATAAGCCGATACATAAAGGCGTTTAATATTTTTCAGAGCATCCTGGCAAACTTGGCAATGTTGGGTATGGGTTGTCCAGACATCAAAAAGCTTTTGCTTCTCTAGTTCTTCTAGAGAAAGATTGGGGTTACACCCAGAAGCCCAAGGGATACTACCTCCAGCTTTTTTCTCCAACCACTGGCGAAACGTAATTACCATTTTATCTTGAGGATTGGGTGTATAAACTGTATCCAGCCATCGTCTGTTATGGTATTTGGCTAGAGTTGTCTGTTGGTAATGAAGAAACACCATATCTTGGTGTAAGAATAGGGATGACAAAACATGACCTAGCCAAGTTGGCATTGGTAGACCAAAGATTCCTAACCCTTTAGGCATCTTTCCCGCCTCATTCTTAACTAACACCTGGCAGCCAATATGACGACACCATCCCGGACGGGTCGGGCTTGCATATAATGCCAGAATGAGTTTGCCACCATCAACAGAAGTAGAGACAATTCTCATATGACAAGGTGGTTGGAAGTCATGAACTGCTTGCTCAATTGTGGGCGCAGTCGGTGTGATTTTAAAAGAAAATCCTTCTTGAGTAGACATCTGCTTGATGCAAAGCATGTCATAATAATTAGCATCTTGATACCGATTGCCGACAAGACCGTGGTGAGAGACAGGTACATGGGCAGGGTCAGCTACGTTCTCCATAAAAAAGTCCCATCCATGGGGTAGGTCGCGGATATTCCAAAACAGATGTACTACTTTATCGGATATATCCTCAAGCTCTGGAATAATTCGTGGTGTTCTTAATTGGCTTTCAAGCTGCGCTTGAGAACCTGACTCAGCCCAAACCCATAGTAGACCTTGGCGTTCTTGTGTTGGATAGGTAACAGCACATGACTTTGAGTTTGAGCAGTGCTGAGAAGATGTTTGCCGATCTTTTGACTGGGGAATACTAACGCAGTTTCCTTGTGAATCAAAACGCCAAGCATGGTAGGCACATAAAAGTGTGCCATCAGACTCAACACGCCCTTCCGAAAGAGGAACTAGTCGATGGGGACAAGAATCTTCAAAGCAAGACCATTTGCTAAAACTGTCTCGCCACAAGACAAGATCCTTTCCCAGCAACTGTATTGCATGTGGGCGAGATGGATCTAGGAAATTTACAACTGCTACTGGATACCACTGCTTTGTCCATTGGAATATTTCTTTGTCTTGTTGATTAAATTGTTCGATCGCGTTACCCGTATCGCCTTGTAAATTGGTATTAGTAGTCATGAGTGTTCCTTTGACCTTTTTAAACTAATAAGCCTGTTTAATATTTAATATAGGTGCAATCCGATGTAGCCTCTGTTGACTGGCAGATGTCCTGAGTGTGGTACAAAGTCTGAACGGCACTACATAGCTCGTGTTCGTTGGGATTGTCCTAACCCAGAGTATGGTTGGTTGAATGATAAAGTTGAGAGCGATCGCTTGATTGTTAGCTGACAAAATAATGGATTATTTAATTGCGATTAGAACTCTCCAACAGTCAAATCCGAACTTGGCAAACTTAATAGAAAGTATAAGTAAAAACCAGTCCAATCAAGCTCATCCAAGGACAAATGATTAAGGACGATTCAACACTAACCGAGAATTATTTACCCCTAACCCGCAATTCCTTATTCCTAATCTCCTCTACGACACTAGAATGGGAATTGACGTGACCTTCTTCAGCAGCTAACGTGTCAGAATCTCTGCCATTGCGCGATCGCTATCTCGCCCTCATCGACGAAATTATCCAACTTACCCTCCAGGGAAAGATTAGCTCTGGAGAAATGGTGTATCAAAAATTGCAAAAAGGTATCACTTCCGGTACTGGTGAAGTATTTGAGTTGGCTTTGAGCGATCGCTTCAGTGCCATCCAAAGCCAAGTAGATAGTGAAAAAGATGAACTCAAAAAAGCCAAGGCTACCCGGAGTTTGAGGGCAATTAAGACCATTCAAACCCAATGGCAACGCTATGGAGAGCAAAACAAAGCCACAGAAGCGATCGCCACTGCTGCTAGAGAAATTACCACAGCTGCACCGGATGAGCGTCTGGCGACATTTTTACGTTTTACTGACCCGAATCAAAAACAGCTATTGAATGTCCAACAACTACAACAGTTGTCAAAAGCTTTACAACAATTCGCTCAGGCAGATTCTGATTTACAGCAACTATCTCAAGGTATTACCCGTGGTTTAGCCGCATGGCAGCGACTACAAGACCATTTGCTCAGTTGGATGTACGAGCAAAATCGCGATCTGGGATTTGGCGGCGTACCTGGAGAACATGGCCCTTGGGCAACTTGGGCAAAGCAAGTTAAAAGTGAGTTGCCTCAAGCACTGTTTCACACTCTAGCAATGGAACAATCTGCCATTGAATTTGCCGAACAGCAAGGCAGTATGACTCTGAGTGACTGGGTTGAAATGGCATTGGTTTTACAGTACGTGCAACGGGGGCTAGTCAACTGGTTCGACCAACAAGCTTACAACGTCCAGGCAGGCTCAAAGTTGTCGATTTCTACGTTCTTGACATTTGCAGTGATTTGGAGTCAGTTAGCAAATGGTTTTGGTAGTACGCCAGCGTACAGCAATGGGGCTTCTCAAATCATGCTCCAGATTCTGCGAAACTTTGCTCTGCGTCCATATTTTCCTCTTTACGGTGGGATTTTCGCTTCTTTTTCTGGTAATTATTTGCGAGATGCTTTAGATTATCTGGATGAACCGCTGCGACAAGTTGAGAAAACCCAGGAAAAAGCACGAATTTTGACACTTTTAGGCTCTTCGCAACGTGCTTTGGGACAATACAAACGTTCTATCCAGTTTCACCAGCAAGCGCTAGAGATAGCCAGAAATGCAGGCGATCGCCCCTGTGAAATCGCCAATCTCAATCACTTAAGCCGTACTTGTGTGCAAGAGCAAAATTATACTGAGGCAATTAACAACAGCCAAAGGGCATTGATCTTGAGTCGCCAAGCAGGCGATCGGACAGGAGAGGCAAATGCACTAGTGAATTTGGGTTACAGCGAAGTCATGGAAGCCCAAAAGCAGGAACAGCTAGAACCAGAAACCTATGAAACAGCAATTAATTATTTAGAACAAGGTTTAAAGTTATCGGAACAACTAGGAGATATTCAAAGTAAAGCTTTATGTTTTAGTAGTTTAGGCATTGCTTATTTAGTGATTGCACAACTAGAAACTGCTATTAAATATCTAGAAAATGGTTTTAAGACAGCACAAATTTCCGGTGACTTGTATCTTCAAGGACGGAATTTAGCTTATTTAGCAGATGCTTATTATCGTCTGCAAAATTCTGAAAAAGCTATTTATACAGGTAGCTTAGGAATGTATCTTTTAGAGCAAATTGCCTCTAATGAATGGCGGCAACCAGCAGGTTTGTTAACAATTTTACAAGGTCAAATAGGAGTAGAGAGTTTTCAAAGTTTCTTACAGCAACACAGAACTAAGATTATCGCCATTATTGGTGTAGATGGGTACGATTACATTCCACAATTGTTAGAAGAATATAAGCGAGACATATAGTATCAAGAATTATAGCTATTTTGGTCATTCATTTCAGTTGATTTAGGACTGCTTTGGTTTACAACCAGTCCAAGTACGTTTGTAAATAAAGCCATGTATGAATTTACTGGCACAAGTTGACCAACTAAATATTCTTAAAACCAGAGCTAAGTATACGTTAAATTCATTGCTATAAATGAGGGATATGAATTTTCTGTACTTTCACAATGGCCCGTCCTCTACGCAATTTTCAATTAGGTTTTTGTTATCACATCACTACGCGCTGTAATAACCGGGAATTTCGTTTGACACGGTTTGAATGCCGTGAAGTTTTACTTTATGCTATCAAAAAGGCCCAGCAAAAGTATGAGTTTAAAGTCTATGCTCTGTGTATTATGAGCAATCATGTACATTATCTGCTATTGAGGCGAACTGCTATAAGCCCTCAGTGCTAGGTATCGGATCTATGAAATGTTGATTATTTCGTTGAAAAGAAGGCTGTAATAAATATTTATAAACTTCAAAAAGCCTTAAATGTTACACTTTACAAGTCTCGATGCGAGAGAAGAGACCCCTGACACCCATCCGCCCCCCATCCGCCCCAGAAGGTAAGTGTCCCATAGGTGCTGAAGTATCAAAAGTGACTTTATCGTAGTCAATCCAGGTACTATTCACTCTCCATCCGACGCGATCGCTAAACTTTTCCCAAGCTTCTTTATAATACTTGCCGTCGGGCTTGCCGCCAACACTCAAATAAATTTCTTTTTGAACGCTGAAGCCAAAGCGTCCATTGCTGTATTTTACCCACAAGCGGTCAATCGTGCGGAGGTCGATACAAGGAAAGTTTAAAAATTCTTCGTCCCTAATCCAGTCACCTTTCTCACGTCCTACTGCCTTAACCATTACCAGATAGGTTTCATGGTCTGCTTGTTTCCACTGTCCTGCTTTTAGAAAGTCCCGCAGCTTGTCGTAATTTATACCTTTTTCTGAACTGAGGTCATCTTCCAAACGTTGGTGTATGGGTGCAACATTCTCATCTCGAAGTTTAAGAATTTTTTGAAATCGCTTCAAATCTTCACGAGTCCCATCACTGAGAACTGGTTCCTCTTCCAAAGCCTCAGCCAAGCATTGTTCATATTCCCATAAGCTTTCCTCAAACTCACGGAATGGTTTTAAAACTTCCTCTTCTATAGCCGCTGCAACTTCAGACTGTAATCCCAATTCCTTTTGCCTACGAGTCAGAACCCTGCGCCCCACAACTGAGACACGACCATTCCTGACGCATCCCTCTACTTCCTTGCGATACTCTAACTGCGGATCGCCTACTGGTGCTTTTGCTAAACGGATTGTATAACCTTCCCGAACTGCAAAGATTTCCGGCTTCATTGCTGGTTTTGCTTTTAGCACTTTGCCCTTGGCATATTCATGCAGTTCAGCGACTGTAATCACACCATCGTTGTCAGTGTCAGCTGCGCCTTTTTCAATCCCTTCAACCAGATAACGGGTGTAAACTCCACCTCCCGAATCTTCAAACGATTGTTGTGTTGCTGTTGAGGAGGTTAACACAGCTCTGCCTTCACCACCTAATTGTTGAGCAATTTCATCGTTAATACTAAGAGAAACAAGTTTTTTAGCACTCATGCTTTCAGCAAATGCTCCGCTAAAGCAGCAGTCCAGAATTAGCACTTGTCGCTGGGATTTGCTGCGGCTCATGTAACGTTCATGGATAAACTTGGCATCTACTGCTGTTGCAATCCTCGGTAAGCCTTGGGGGTTGATTTGGGTGTTGTGGGCGACAAAAAACAGATTCCCATCTTCATGTCTGTAGCCATGTCCAGAAAAATAGAGCATTACTATGTCATCTTTTTGACATCTTTCCATGAACAACTGCTCAATTTCTGACTGCATGGTGATGGAATCAGGATTAAGTAAAAATTTGACTTCATCAAACCCGCCTATCTCTGAGTTCTGCAAAACACGCTGCATTGCTTGGATATCTTTAACAACACCATGTAACAGATTTATCTCTTGAGATTGATATTCACTAACCCCAATCAGCAATGCATATTTTGCCATTTTGCTTGCTTACTTACGTTAAAACACTCAAACTTGCCTTAATTGCATATTTTAGACTGTATCAAAATATAAAAGCGATCGCCCCATGTTATGACTCACATATGTATGGGCGATCGCATTATCAAATTAATATTTAAAACCTACTTATCTTTTGCCTTCTTTTCATCTAGTGCTTTCTGGATTGCTTGACGGCAAAATTCAGGAGGATCATCTTGTTGTTGTACTTCTTCTTTCATCTTTTCGGTGACACGAAAATTAAGATTGCGTGTTAGCGGTTCTTCTCTAGTTGATTTAATTGGTTCAAAGTTTTGTGGATTACCCTTGGGGTTAGGCATTGTTGAGAACTATAAATATATCTTGATTCTTCCGTGAACAAAAGAATAGAGTTTTAATTTGGTGGGCACTAGCCTAGGAAACTTGTTACCCACCGATACCACTTTTATCAAGAGGTAATTCTATTCTATGTTTACGCGTTCTGAACTTGAAATCAAAACCATCCAAGAATTACGCGACTTATGCCGTAGGTATGGCATCAAGCCAACTGGTAATCCAGGTTACAAAACCTCATTTATAACATCGTTGATGGCATTTCCATACTTGGCACTTCAACAGATGAAAGAACACAGAGGTTTAAAGCCTCCTAGTTTTGCAAACTTTCAGTCCTTTAGTTCTGCACTAGATGAAATGGGAGTACCCACAGACGAGCAATCTGCTTTAATTCGGCTCACACTGGAAGGGCGTAAGATGAGCTACCCAGAGCGTTATGAGCAATCACAGTTAATGAACTTTTATATAGCTAAGTTGCTACTTGAGCAACTCATTGACCTGTTGAATCAGTAAAAACCCATATTGGGGAGTAGAGAGATGAGGGGGCATTTTCCTCCTTGTCCCCGCATCCCCGCGTCTCCAGCTAAGTCCCTTTGGAACGTTTGTAACTTCTGACAGATTAACTCGATAAGATGTCATCTGCTATATTCAGGAAACTTACTGAGTTCAGCAAATTACAAATATACGCAGAAATGGAAGTTGCCATTCGCAAGACAGTAGAAATTCTTGAACAAGTTCATCAATCAGAGTCCACACCCAGACTCAAGAACGAAGCTTGTCGTTCAAAATTCTTCATTCATCCCCACGCTACACCAAAGGTTTGTCTGTTCTTGCATGGTTTCACAGCAGGCCCTTACCAATTTGAGCCGCTCGGTAAAGCCTTCTTCAACAAAGGATACAATGTTCTGATTCCCTTACAACCCGGTCATGGACTCTCAGGTGATTGGAATCGCCAAAATCCTCCGCCACTACCAACAGACACTCAGACTTATCAACAGTTTGTACTGAAGTGGTTGCAGATTGCAAAAACCCTAGGTCAACAAGTCGTAGTCGGAGGATTATCAACGGGTGGAACCTTAGCTGGGTGGTTAGCTTTAGAACATCCCCAAGAGATTGAGCGCGCCTTATTGTTCACGCCTTATTTGGGCAGTCATTATTTATTCTTTGATTGGCTGATCGAAATCCTACCAATTTACTTTGAATGGTTTAACAAAGACGCACCTGGCAATTTTGGTTATAAAGGTTTTCGTCTTCAGGCATTACGAATATTTCTAGAATTGGCACAGAAGATTTTAAAACAGGCACAAACCCGTATTGCTGCTCCGACATTAATGGTGTGTAGCGAGGGCGATCGTGCTGTTAACCTCTCTAAACAGCAGGATTTTTTCACAATGGTAGTCAAGCAGCAACCAAAATCCTGGTATTACTGCTTTGATGATTCGCTTCACATTGAACACCGGATGATGACGAAATTGGAAGACAATGATTATGAAGAGTTGGTAATTATCCTTGCCAAAGCCTTTGTTGATAGTGATTTAAGTTGGGCACAGTTTCAGCAAATGGCAAAGCGGATAGCCCAAGGAGAGACTTATGAAAACATCAAGCAACAATTGAATCTTGATGGTCAAGCTTCCCAACAATTATCTGCGATGATGACTCAACGTTTTGGTTGCCATCATCTCGAATGCATCAATCCATGTAAGTAAGCTCTAGCACTGCTTATGAATAGATAAATAAAGCTTATGTAAATAAAGAAAATTGATTACTTAAACCAACTCAACCAATAATTTTAACGATCCGATTGCCTGACAATGGCTAGAATGCTTGTAGGGCAAAGGATTAACGGAGAGAGAGGGATTCGAACCCTCGTTGAAGTTGCCCCCAAACAGCATTTCCAGTGCTGCGCCTTCAACCACTCGGCCATCTCTCCAGTTGTCACGATTTACCATCTTACTCTAAAATTCCAGAAAATGCAAAGATAAAAGAAGACATTTTAGATTTAATCTGAAAGTTCTAATCCTAAATCCCAAATCAAGATGTCCCGTACATACACGATTAGAGTTCGCGATCGCGCCACTGGCAAAGTACACACCCTGCAAGTGCCAGAAGACCGCTACATTTTGCACACTTTTGAAAATCAAGGGGTGGAATTGCCTTTTTCCTGCCGTAATGGGGCTTGCACCACTTGTGCTGTGAGGGTGCTGTCTGGAGATATTTACCAACCAGAAGCAATCGGATTGTCGCCAGAGTTGCGTCGGCAAGGTTATGCTTTGCTGTGTGTGAGTTACCCCCGTTCTGACTTGGAGGTGGAGACGCAAGATGAAGATGAAGTCTATGAACTCCAGTTCGGGCGCTATTTTGCTAGGGGGAGAGTTAAGGCGGGTTTACCCTTAGATGAAGACTAGAAATTTGTTCCCGCACAGGAACCAGCGTTGTGCTTTGGTTTCTCAAGTTGAGATCGCTAACATGCATTTAAACGTAAAGACTCAAATTAATGCGTTTATACGTTTTGGCATTTGGCTGCGAAAAATTGCCATTTTGGCTTGCATATTACTACTAGTGAGTTGTCAAGCCAAAAGTCAGTCTGAAAATAATCAGGCCCAGGTGAAGGTAGCGCGGGTGGTGAGTGGACAAAGTTTGGAAGTGCTAGGTATGGCTGAACAACCAAATCTCATATCCCAAGTGCGATTAATTGGTATTGATGCACCAGATTTGCGTCAGCGTCCTTGGGGAGATGGCGCAAAACAAGTCCTAGAAAAGTTGATTGGTAATACAGAAAAGCCCGTAATCCTAGAGTTTGATATCGAAGCAAAAGACAAAATTGGACGGACTTTGGCTTATGTATGGAAAGATCGCAAGTTGTTGAACGAAGAAGTCGTCAAACAAGGGTATGCATTATTCGTGGGGCGATCGCCTAATCATAAATATGACCAGCGCTTAGAACGTGCCCAACAATGGGCTAGACTCATGGGACAAGGAATTTGGAACTCAGAAAACCCCATGCGTATCACACCCGCTGAGTTTCGCCGTTTGAATCGTTAAGTAGTTGTCAATTGTCAGTTGTCAGTTGTTTTTCACCAAGTATTGACTAATGACCAATAACAACTGACCATTGACTCTTGACCATTGACCACTGTACAGACGCGATTAATCGCGTCTCTACTAAATGACTCAACTACAAAATTTTCTGGATATTGCCACGGAAGCAGCGCTAGCTGCGGGTGCAGTGTTAAAAGGTTACTTGGGTAAATTAGAAGATGCCGTTACTGAAAAGGGACGACCTGGAGATTTAGTCACTGCTGCGGATAAAGCCTCAGAAGAGGTAATTTTAAAAGTTTTGCGTCGTCATTTTCCCCAGCATTCCATACTGGCTGAAGAATCAGGCAAACTAGGCAATCAAGATAATCAATACCTCTGGGCGATCGATCCCTTAGATGGCACAACTAACTATGCCCACCAATACCCAGCTTTTGCGGTTTCCATTGGGCTATTAATTAACGGCGTTCCGCAAGTCGGTGTCATTTATGACCCGTTTCATGATGAACTATTCCAGGCTGCGGCTGGCTTGGGAGCAACACGCGATCGCCGTCCGATCAATGTTTCCCAAACCTCAGAACTAGGTAAAAGTCTGCTGGTAACAGGATTTGCTTACGATCGCCGCGAAACTTCTGACAACAACTATGCGGAATTTGCTCACCTCACCCATCTCACTCAAGGAGTCAGGCGAAGCGGTTCAGCATCGCTTGATTTGGCATATGTTGCTTGTGGGCGTGTCGATGGTTATTGGGAACGGGGACTATCTCCTTGGGATATCGTCGCTGGGATAATTTTGTTACAAGAAGCAGGTGGTAAAGTCACTGCCTACGATGGTGCTTCCTTCAAAATCAACTCAGGTAGAATTCTAGCTACTAATGGTTATATTCATGACAGCCTCAGTCGCGAACTACTACAAGTTCCACCATTGTCAGCTTGGAAATCAGGGAATCTCTAGAATACGAAGTTACTGAGGTTATTCATCGCCTGTGGGGTCACGTTGTCTAACTCAATGAAAGGTCTGAAGATGGCAGACCCGATCGCACCATCGCGGTCAATTTGTAAAATAGTACTGTTTGCAGTTTTGCCTTGTACCAGTTTCACATAACCATCGGCTATTGCATCACTGCCATTATAGCCACCAGAAACAAGACTATCCAGCAATTGAGTTAGCACAATTTTGTCGCTGCCAACTGTAAAATCAGTGATGCGCTGACCGACTTCACGAATGCTAGTGTAGACAAATTCATCATCACCAGCACCGCCTGTAATTGTTTTGCTACCAGTACCGCCGATGATGCGATCGTCACCAGCAGTACCAGTCAACGGGTCACGACTGCCACCACCGTTGATAACATTGTCATTTTTAACTGCCCATAACTCACTACCGTAGATACCGTTGTCAGCAGTGAAATAGAGAGTGTCATTGAAGTAAATCAGGTTGTAGGGATTAGAATCAGCGGCCCCAGGATTAAGGTCTTTGACCAGGACAGTGCCAACTGTTGTACCATCACTTTGCCATAACTCTCTACCGTTGATGCCGTCGTCAGCAGAGAAATAAAGAGTGCCATCAGCATTGATCAAATTGTAGATAACTTCATCGCCCAAATCATCAGACTCAGGATTAATATCTTTGACCAAAACAGTGCCATCTTCTGTACCATCACTCTTCCACAACCTGTCGTCAATCGTGAAATAGAGAATGCCGTCAACGTTGGACAAGTTGGAAAAATTGCCAAAACTAGATCCCGGATTGATGTCTTTAACTATAACAGTGCCAACAGTTGTACCATCACTCTTCCACAACTCATTACCGTAGGTATCATTGTAGGCAGTGAAAAAGAGAGTGCCATTGACATTGGTTGCATTGTTAAAATAGTCAACATTATTAATATCAGGGTTTATATTTTTGACGAATACAGTACCCGCTGCTGTGCCATCGCTCTTCCATAAGCCATTATTTTTTCCAGAGCGATCGTAAACATCGAAGTAAAGAGTATCGTTTACTTTGATTAAACTACTTCTAATATTGTTAGGAGTATCAGAACTAGAGGTGATTTTTTTGACGAATACAGTACCCGCTTCAGTGCCATCACTCTTCCACAACTCGCAACCATTATTGAAAAGAGTGAAATAGAGTGTGCCGTTAAAATTTGTTAGGTTGCCAGCACCGATATCTTTGACCAAGACTGTACCAGCAGCAGTGGCATCGGTTTTCCACAATTCGGATTTAGAACTGTCGGGGTCAGAGTTATTAAAAGTAGAAACATTGAAATAGACACTTCCGTTGAGGTTTGTCAAGCCAGAGACGACTGCATAACCATTACTAGGAGTGTAATTTTTGACCACACTAGTGCCAGTTTCTGTACCATCACTTTTCCATAGCGTTGCATTTTCATAGTCAACGAAATAAAAGATGCCGTTAATGTTTGTCAGTTCTACGAGATAATCCTGAGAGATGTCTTTGACAAAGACAGTGCCAGCACTAGTACCATTACTTTTCCACAGTTCATAGTAAGTGCCATCGAATCTTGTGAAAAAGAGTGTTTCGTTGACTTTTGTCAGATAAGAGATATCGGAACCACCAGGCCCTGGCAAGATATCCTTCACTAGGTAGGGTTCAGTCAGTACCACGGTACTGCTATCATCAGCGATGGTGGCACTAGCAGCATTACTAGATGAATCTACAATATAGTACTGGTAGTATTTATCGAATAGAGTGATGGTAACAGCTTCACTATCTTCTGGGAAGGTGTCAGCTAGCGGTGTGATGCTGAGGTCTACAAAAGATTGACCTGCGGCAATGGTAATAGAACCGTTGAGTTGATTGTAGTCTTGGCCGTTAGTAGCAGTACCATCAACATTATATTTGACAGTTAACGCATTATTAGTATCGCCAGTGCGGCTGATACGGAAGACGGCTGGATCGTTGCCAGTTTCAGCAGCGTTTGCATCAAGGGCAGTAATACTAACTATGGGGCTAGCTACGGGGGGGTTAGTGTTCAATGCCCACAATCTACCGTTGGCATTGAAATAGAGGGTGCCATTAACGTTGGTTAACTCGAAGATATCAGAACTACCAGCCCCAGGGTTGATATCTTCTACCAAGAAAGTGCCCTCTGCTGTGCCATCGCTTTGCCACAACTCCCCGCCGTGGGTGCCGTCATCAGCTAAGAAATAGAGAGTGTTATTAACACTTATCAGCTGGAAGGATTGCTCAACGTCATCTTTGACAATGGTAGAACTACCAGACCCCGGGTTGATGTCTTTAACTAGGACGGTGCCTTCTGCGGTGCCATCGCTTTTCCACAACTCTCTACCGGAGGTGCCGTCATCGGCATAGAAATAGAGAGTACCATTGATCTCAGTGAAGAAAAAGATACTGCTATCTGATGACCCTGGGTTGATATCTTTAACTAGAACGGTGCCTTCTGCTGTGCCATCGCTTTTCCACAACTCTTTACCGGAGGTGCCGTTATCAGCAACAAAGTAAAGAGCGTCTTTGAACTCAGTAATGGAAAAGATAGTGCTACCGATACTGCTACCAGATGACCCTGGGTTAATATCTTTAACTAGGACGGTGCCTTCTGCTGTACCATCGCTTGTCCACAACTCATAACCGTTGATACCGTCGTCACCAACGAAGTAGAGAGTGTCGTTGAAGTTTATCAGACTGCCTGCATTGATGTCTTTGACTTTGACAGTGCCAGCTTCAGTGCCATCACTTTTCCACAACTCAGGGGACTGAGAGTCTCCAGTAGGGCCAGCAATGAAATAGAGAATATTGTTAACCGTTATCAGCTCGTAGAAATAAATGTCACTACTGAATTCTTTCAAGGGGACGGTACCAGCAGTAGTGCCATCGGTTTTCCATAATGAAGTTTGCCTGAAAGAGTTGCCTTCTTCGTCGTCAGATGTCTTACTAACAGTAAAATAGAGTGTATCGTTGATGTTTATTAATGAGTCAATATTAACGAAACTGTTGTCAGGGTATAATTCTTTGAGTCGGAAAGTCCCCTCTTGGGTGCCATCGCTCTTCCACAAATCATAATTGTATTCCTCAGAATCGGGGTTAGGAGCAGAGAAATAGAGAGTGCCGTTGATGTTTGCCAGGAATCGAGCATAATACATACCAACGGTGCTAGGAAAAACGACTTCTGCAACAGTACCCTCTGGAGTACCATCACTTCTCCACAATGTAGTAAATTTCAGAAAATAAAAGATGCCGTTGACATTAGTCCACGCATCGGGTTCAACGCCCTCATTCCGGACTGCGGAAATACTGTAGACATCCTTGACTGGGATGGTACCAGCCTTTGTGCCATCGCTCTTCCACAAGCGAACACCTATGTAGTCGGAGTTGTCACCTAAACTAAAAGAAGCAAAGAAATAGAGAGTACCATTGATGTTTGTCAGTCCAAGGGGATAAGGACTATCATACCCAGGTATAACTTGGTAAGGTTTAGCCAGCACTGTCTCATTGCCCTCTAAAGTTGCTTGACTACTCAGTAATTTTGAGCTTTTAGTGTTTGCCATTAATGTAATTATTTGGTTACTCCTAAAAGTGTTTAATGCTAATGTCTGCATCTAGTAGCAGTTACATTTGAGGCGATCGCACCCTATACTTACCAGCTTGATTAGCGTAGTTGTCTCATTTCCAAAGATTTTTATAAGCGATCGCTTGACTCAACAGCCATAAGCTAGCTAGCAATTAACGTACTGAATCCCCAAATATTTAGGTTAAATTAATGACATTAAAGGAATTTAAGAACATTATTGAATGTAAAGAAAGTTATTATAACTTTACAAACAAGGCATTTATTCCTTCTTCTTGTCCTTGCACAATGTGCGATCTAATACCATTTCTCTAAAATCTGGCGAAACATTAATCTCCGCGTCTTCCAGTCTCCGTATCCCTGCGTCCTCATCTACGGAACTCACTACACGTAAATTGCTTTTCCTGACTACCGAAAATTTGCTACTGCCGGATTGCCAATTGGGCAAACTAAACTAGAACAAATCTAACGGCTCATTTGGTGCAAAACTGCTATATGTCATTAAAAATAGATCGTGGATTGTTTAAATATGATTTCATAGACCATCACGCAATTTTGTGTGTTTCGGTTGATGCAGATGTGAAAGATATACGTAAACGCTATCTTCAAATCGCCCGCCGCTTGCACCCTGATAGCAGTGCTATGACCACTGCCACAGAAAAGCAGCTAGCCAGCGAATTATTATCAAAGTTGGTTAACCCAGCTTACGAAAAACTGACTGGAGAACGCTCTCGCACCGAATACATTGTAGTTTTGTCTCAAATGGGCAAGCGCTTAGTACAAGAATCTGCTTCGGTGGAACTGAATACCGATTTAGCTAGACAGCTAGCTGCTGCCCCAAATATCGATCATCTTTATAAAACTACGATCGCTAAAATTGCGGAAACTCAATATGAATCGTTGCAGCAATCCATTCAAGTCATTTCCCAAGTCAGCGAGTTGAATTTAGTTTACTTAATGCGAAGTGCTGGTAAAGCCTTCGCAGTACCGCCGCCATCTGCTAAACCCACAAGTAACTCAGGTACTTCACAAACAAACACACCAGCGGCCCCTCCACCTCCACCTCCACCAGTAAAAGAAGATTCCGTCGCTGAGCAATATATTCGCCGCGCTCAAAGTTTGATCGACAAAAATCAATTTGCCCAAGCCAAGGTCGAGTTACAGGATGCTCTGAAGCTAGAACCTAAGAGTAGTCGCTGTCATAGTTTGATTGGATTGGTTTATTTAAAGCAGAATCAGCTGAAGATGGCCAAGATTCATTTTGACAATGCTTTGAAATTAGACCCCAATGACCAAGTAGCGACGACATGGAAACCTAAAATAGAGAAGGCTTTAGGGCAACAATCCAGTGGCTCTAAAGTGACTTCACCTCCGAATACTGGAACTAAACAACCAGATAAATCAGGAGGTGGAGGTTTATTTGGTGGTTTGTTTGGTGGGAAGAAAAAATAATGGTGTATCAACCAGCAGCGGGAGCCAGGGATTTATTACCTTTAGATGTGGCTCAAAAACGCTGGATTGAAGACAGGTTACAGCAGGTGTTTCACCGTTGGGGATATCACAGGATTATCACCTCGACGCTGGAACGTATGGATACCCTGATGGCGGGAGAAGCAATTCATCGCCAAATGGTAATTCAACTGCAAAATGGACAAGATGAAGAGTTAGGACTGCGGCCAGAATTGACAGCCTCGATCGCTCGTGCGGTTGTCACGCGCATGGCAGATCGCCGTTATCCGCAGCGACTATACTACAATGCCAACGTATTCCGCCGCACTTGGGAAAACAGGCACAATCGTCAGCAAGAGTTTTATCAAGCTGGGGTTGAGTTGTTGGGTGTAGGCGGATTGCTGGCGAATGCAGAGGTACTGCTGTTAGCGAGCAATTGTTTATCAGCATTGGGTTTGCAGGGTTGGCATTTAATTTTGGGGGAAGCGGGAATTACGCGATCGCTCCTTGATGCCTTTCCTGCTCATCTTCAAGCTCAAGTCCGGAGTGCGATCGCCCATCTCGACCGCATTACAATAGATACTCTGCCTCTGAGCGACGAACTGCGCGATCGCGCCAGAATCATGCTGGATTTACGCGGCACGAGTGCGGATGTCTTGCAAAAAGTCAACTGCCTTGGTTTAGACGTAGACCAACAAGAAGCAGTAAATAACCTAAAATCTCTGGTAGATTTATTAGAATCAGGAGGGAGATTCCCTGTAATCTTAGACCTCAGTTTGATTCAAACCATCGACTACTATACCGGCATAGTATTTGAAGTAGTCAGCGATACAGGATCGCAAGCGAAGGTTTTGGGACGCGGTGGTCGTTATGACAAACTTCTGGGACTATATCATCCCCAAGGAGAAGATATTCCTGGAATTGGTTTTGTACTCAACATCGAAGATTTATACCAAGTTCTCTTATCTACTCAGCAATTGCCACAGGCAATCCCTGCTAGTAACTGGTTGGTAGTACCAGAGACACCAACTGCTGATGCTGCCGCCTTTGCCTACGCGCAAAAACTGCGCGATTCCACTCATCTAGTGCGAGTGGAAATAGATTTAGGTGGCAGAGATGCCCAAGCCATCCGGCAATATGGACGCGATCGCGGCATTGCCCAAATCGCTTGGATCAAAACTGACGGCTTACCAATAATTGAGACATTGCGTTAGAAGGCAGGAGGCAGAAGGCAGAAGGCAGGAGTTAGGATTTTTATCTCCCCCTGCTCCCCCTGCTCTCCATCCCCTGTTAGGCTAGAAAAAGCTGACTCAGAAGAGAGGGAATCGAGAAAATGCCGCACACGATTGTTACTGATGTTTGTGAAGGTGTCGCTGACTGCGTAGATGCCTGTCCAGTAGCTTGCATCCATGAAGGTCCGGGAAAAAATGTTAAGGGAACAGATTGGTACTGGATTGATTTTGCTACCTGCATTGATTGTGGCATCTGTATTCAAGTTTGCCCTGTAGCAGATGCGATCGTCCCAGAAGAACGACCAGATTTGCAAAAAACTCCGTAATCATACTTTCAGGTACAAATCTCTGTTCAACTTATTGCGACGATAGCGTAGTGAAGCAGGAATTCTAGAGGTCGGAGTTCCACACCATATCATAGATTGATTGGTGGCAAGAGGAACGCGATTCTGGTACAGAGTATCAGAGATTGGGAAAAGGGAAAGGGGAAAAGAAAAGAACTATCCCTTTGCCCTTTAACTTTTCCCTCTCTTACCCAGTCCCCAGTCACCAAAAATTTACTGTATTGTTATAAGTTATATAAAAAATTTATAAAATTTTAACTGGTTTTTTGTAAAAATTGAGTAACCTATCTAGTTACTTACCTCAAGTAGCACCTGAGCTAGCGTCAAAAGGTATGTGAAATTCACGCACACTACGCAAATGATATCTCGAACTCATGAAAAGACTAGGTATTGTAACTAATTCAAAGTTCTTAATGTTTAGTCTGGCTACTGTAGCAGTGAGCCTGATGTCCATTCAAAGTGCCACAGCTGCAACATTCGATCTATCCTTTACAAAGCTATCAGGCGTGACTGGTGGTAATCCACAAGGAACTGCTGTTTACCGTGCCCAGCTTTCCAATATTGGCTTTGATAATATCAGTTCTATCCTAATTGGTGATAGTAACATCGGTACTGGTGGCGAACCTGGCAAATTTAGCGGCTTTGATTTAGACGCAATCAAGCTTAGCAGAACCTCGATTAGTAGTGCTTCAGGCATCAACAGCATCACAGGGTTAAATTTGTTTGATTTTAGTCCAACCGGAACCGTTTTTACTCCAGGAACCAAGCGTCCTACTGCTAATCCAGCTTTATCTGGTAATTTATTTGGTACTACTGGTGATAGTATTGATAACTCGGTTGCTACATTACAAAACTTTGATGGCAATTCCGTAACGAATACTAATGCTTTTGGGTACGCTAGCCTAGGTGATGGCGGTCAAGTCGGATTTAACCTCACAAGTCCCGTTTCTACAAGAAGTTCACTATACCTTTATATCGGAGAGGTAGGTGACAATGGTGAGGTAGCAACAGCTCAAATTACCGTTTCAGACGAACCAATTCGGATTCCAGAACCTACTAGCTTAGCGGCTTTATCTTTAATGGGAATCTACTTTACAGTGCGGTGTACCAAGAGGGTAAAAGCTCAATAATTTCTAATTGAGCGATCTCTGCCATGAGAAAGTATACATAAGTATCTTAATCTAGAGGGTAATCTATTTTTTCAGTAGAAGTAAGGTGTGATGCCAAAATACTCCTATCCAAAGCAATTTGGTGATTTTCAGGCATGAAGTACTCCTTCTTGCCAAAATCCCTTATGCACTTCAGCAATTGGTTCATAGTCTATTATTTTTACTGAAATTCTAGATATAAGCACTACTGCAAGCTAAGTGAAACAATAAATTCTAAACAAGCGAGCAATAGCTCTAAACTTGTCTGCCAAGCTTGAGTTAGTCAGGAGTGAGTAATGTCTGTTAAGTCTAGAAAACCTCAAATTTCCAGTATTGGGATGCTTCTTATCAGCTTGGATTCTAAGCTTTGCTGTGATGAAACATTACAGCAAAGCTTAGAGGGTGTTTGAAAAGTCGTTAGCTGTGATTTTAGGCACTTGTTGATCCCCCCTAGACCCCCCTTAAAAAGGGGGAAAGCTTCTTAAAAGTCCCCCTTTTCAAGGGGGATTTAGGGGGATCTAAAACTATTTGATACATCACCAGGGACTTTTCAAACATCCTCTTACAGTTGTGACAGAAAAAAGTTCATTAGTTCGCTTACAGAATTTACAAAAGGTCGTTGTGAATTCCAGCTTTATCAGTCCTTTGGTTGAACTATTTGGTAATGTATTTATTGGTAAAAAAGTTTTTGTCGCGTCTGATACTGTTCTGCGAGCAGATCCGGACACCCAACTCTGTCTAAGGATTTTATGTCAGGTTCACTAAACAATTCGGCTCCACTACTAGAAGTTCAAAATGTCCACGCCGGATACATTAAAGATGTAGATATCCTACAAGGTGTGAATTTCCTTGTTGAACCAGGTGAATTAGTTACAGTAATTGGCCCCAATGGCGCTGGTAAATCAACTTTGGCAAAAACCATTTTTGGGCTATTGACACCCCATACAGGCACAATTACTTTTAAAGGTGAGAATATTGCTGGGCTAAAGTCAAATCAAATTGTCCAAAGAGGAATGTGCTACGTACCGCAAATTGCAAATGTCTTCCCTTCTCTTAGTGTTGAAGAAAACTTAGAAATGGGAGCTTTTGTTCGTAACGTTCCGCTGAAGCCCCTCAAAGATAAAATATTTACCATGTTTCCCAGATTAAGCGATCGCCGTCATCAACGTGCTGGTACTCTCTCCGGAGGGGAACGCCAAATGCTGGCTATGGGCAAAGCTTTAATGTTGGAACCTAGCTTGCTGCTATTGGACGAACCTTCTGCTGCTTTATCGCCAATTCTAGTAACGCAAGTATTTGAGCAGATTAAACAAATTAACCAAAGCGGTACAGCAATTGTCCTAGTCGAACAAAATGCTCGTAAAGCTTTAGAAATGGCCGATCGCGGTTATGTACTTGAATCTGGACGCAATGCCATCTCCGGCCCTGGTCAAGAATTGTTGAACGATCCTAAAGTCGGTGAATTGTATCTGGGAGCAGGTAAGGGTCATTGAGGGAGATGAGGGGGACGCGGAGATAAAGAGAATAACTTCTACCTTCTGACTTCTGACAAAAATTAAATGACTCTTAAACCGTGTAAGAGCTTACTCTTGCATCCTTGTTGAGTCTGATATCTTCCGGCCAACAAACTGTTGTCAGGTAGATTAATGACTCGAATTAATGGATTTATCGGGCGACGTGATTTTTTCAAGTTAGCAGGTACAGGAGGCTGTGCCATTGCAGCTACTGCTTTCGGTGGTAGCCTGATTTGGGGTAAACAAGACACTGCGATCGCTGATGTTAATCCAGCTAACCCTAATCCAGTAAACTCTAATCAAGCTTTAAAATATCTGCTGGATGGCAATCAAAGATTCCTACATCAAAGACCTAAATATCCTCACCAATCACTACGACATCTACAATTAGTTGCCAAAGCACAGTATCCTTTTGCCGCTATACTCGGTTGTGCAGATTCTCGAGTACCTGCGGAAATTGTCTTTGATCGAGGTCTTGGGGATTTATTTGTCGTCCGAGTAGCTGGTAATGTAGCTAGTGACATGGCTATAGGTAGTTTAGAATATGCTACAGCTGTACTGGGTACGCAGTTGATTGTAGTTCTGGGTCATAGAAGATGCGGTGCAGTGGCAGAGGCCATCAAAAACGCTCCTCTTCCTGGCAGAATTGGCTATGTTGTCGAGAGCATCAAACCAGCTTTAGCAAAAGTAAATTTAACAATTGGGGCTGGCGATCGCAATGATGATGCAGTTATCGCCAACATTCAATATCAGGCAGAAAAATTGCAACAGAACTCAATGATTTTGGCCCAATTGCTGCACGCAGGCAAACTAAAAATTGTTGGCGCTTGTTACGATATCGACACTGGTAAAGTCTCTATTATCACCTGAACTTTTCACAATACGCTAAACAACTGTAAAACTCTCAGAGTAGATTTGGTTGTAGAGACGTGAAGTAACACGTTTCTACAACTGCATTTGGCTTAGTTGTTTATCCCCACAAAAAGACTTTTTGTGTTGGATATGGTTTTGCTGGCGAAGCTACTCATTGGGAGTAGTTACTGGGTTAGTCAAGTTTTCCCAGCAACTTTACATCATATTGTCTTGGGATAGTTCATTAATTTTGATTGTTACTTCTGATTGGACTATAAACATAGTTGTCTTTAAAATCAAAAAATATTAGCAAGACTTCTAGTTTGTTCCTCCTACTGCCCTGTTACTGTCAGTCAAAAAATCACTGTAGTGTTGGTCGGTTTCTCGGAGGCCTAATTGTTCCCTAGTCATGCTAACCCTTCACTCTTTTTGCTTTGGGGAGAGTTTGCTTTTGGCAGTGGAAGAATTTTTCTGTGAAGTTGGCAGTTCTATATCATTTTTGGCTAACCAATTTTCAATGAGTTCAGCTGTAACGTCAGACATATTGAGTCCCTTAAAAAAGCAAACTGTTTTAAACCTGTCTTTTATTTCAGGCGATAGGTAAACCCTAATTGAAGATTCTCCTTGTGCCACACTATACTCCGATTTATGAACTTATTCACTAGTTTATTAGTGCAATGGTTCATAGAGCAAAATTATACATTGGTTGACTAATGCACTGGTGCATTGGTATGCTATCATCTATACCCAAAGACAGGCACACAACAAAAGCAACAGACGCTAGAAAGTGTCACAAGGGGTAAATAAATATCGAAATAAGCGAACAAAGCCAAAATGGGCTGAGTTTAACTTAACTCTCGTGGAATCACTGCTTGTAGTCCAACGTGAAACTAGATGATTTTTTTCCAACAAACCACAGACGATATTTGTAAACCACATCATTGGCAAATAGCCTGTACGCATTATTCAGGATATGTTTGAGCATTATTCGGCCTTAGCCCTTATGCTGACTGCTGAAACACTCACTAACCTATATTCATTACCGAACGCACCTCATATCAAAAACATAGAAACTGAGTTAGAGATTAGTATTTCCGTTAAAAAGTTGCTTTCAAATAACCTGTTTATTTAAGATAGTAGGAGCTTAGGTGTGCTAAAAAACTTCTGGTATGCTTGTGAATTTAGCCCAGCTGTTACCAACAAGCCCAAGCAAATTGTGATGTTAAATCAGAGATTCGTTCTCTATCGCAATTCGCAAGGGCAAGTCGTAGCGCTGAAAGACCAGTGTTCCCATCGTGGTGCTGCATTATCTATGGGCTGGCTAGAAAACGGCTGTATCCGTTGTCCATATCATGGATGGAAATTTCAAGCTGATGGTCAATGTATAGAAATTCCTTCCAATGCACCTAGAATACCCATCCCTAAAAAAGCTAGCGTCAACAGCTATCCAGTGCAAGAAAAATATGGTTTTGTCTGGCTGTTTTATGGGGACTTACTAGAAGAACAGTACCCACTAATTCCTCCATTGCCAGAATATGAAGACTCGACTATGCATCCTATTTACTTAGAATATGAAATGAAAGCTCACTATACTCGAGTCATAGAAAACGCTCTTGACCCAGCTCACTTGTATGCAGTTCATGCTAATTCCTTCGGGGCGGGATTTGCACAAGATCCAAGAGTAGAAGACTATGTGGTTCAAGATGAAGATTGGGGTATAAGTGCCAAAATTACATACAAAAATTACACTAAGCCCAAAGATGGTATATTTAAATCCTTCTTTCGTCCAGCACGCACACAATTAAATGCAAGAACTAGCTTCTTTCTCCCCAATATAACTAAGATTGAAAGTGACTTTGGTCGTGGCAAAATGATCAATTACGCTGTCCACATTCCTGTTGATGAAAACACGACCATTAGTAAGCGAATTCAGTTTCGTAATTTTTTTACCCATTCTTGGGCAGATAAGATATTCGTGAAGTTTCACCATAGAGTTGGCTTGGAAGATAGGGTGGTAACTGAATCCCAATATCCCAAATTAATACCTGAGACTCTATCAACCGAAGTCCATGTTCCTGCTGATGCTTTGACCCTTGCCTATCGTAAACTTCGCCAGAAATATTTAGCTATGGGTTGGGGTTTACAACCGAATAAAAGTACATCATATAACTCTAAAATAGACCTAATTACACTTCGTTAATGAATTAGATTGATATCTTACACAGCATCGAATTTAGAGATTTTTTTGTATTTCTGTCAACTCAAATCAAGTAAATCTAAATACAAGCCTTCTCTATAAATCTGACAAAATTACTTTTGAAACATAGACTTGCCGCATAAGTATTTTGGCTTTGCTGAGCCATACTAAAAAAAGCTCACATCAAAGGCAATAAAGCTGTAAATAAGACTGCAAAATTATTTTCCTCCGCGCACTATCTATTTAGATTCGATAAAAGTTTTGAGTGCAATTTGCTTTTAAAGTATCAAGACAATATCTCTAACAAAAACAGGAGGAAAAGACTTTGAAAAACTTCTGGTATGCTTGTGAATTTAGCTCAGCAGTTACCGATCAACCCAAGCAAATTGTGATGTTAAATCAGAGATTTGTCCTCTACCGCAACTCTCAAGGACAAATCGTAGCTCTCAAAGATCAATGTCCTCATCGCGGTGCTGCTTTATCTCTGGGCTGGGTTGCAGACGACTGTATCCGTTGTCCCTATCATGGATGGAAATTTCAAGCTGATGGTCAATGCATTGAAATACCTTCTAATGAAACTGGAACGCCTATTCCTAAAAAAGCTAGTGTAGATAGCTACACCGTGAAAGAAAAATATGGTTTTATTTGGCTATTTTATGGAGACTTGCCAGAAGAAAAACGTCCTTCTTTACCAACTTTTCCGAAATACATGGTTGAGAATATGCGTCCTGTATACGATGAGGGTATAGATAATGCTAACTATGCTCGTCTCATGGAGGCTAATCTTGACTTTACCCATGTTATCGCAGTCCATAGAAAATCATTTGGACAAAGAATTCCTATCAATAAAACTATTAAGTATAAAGTCGATAAATACGATTGGGGTGCAGTTGCCAAAGTTAATTATGAATCTTTAGGTAAGTCGAAAAGTTTTTTAAATTTTTTACTCGGTGGTCGCCCAGAATTGAAAACAAGATTGACCTTGTACCTGCCCAATGTTACCCTGGCAGAAATTAGCATTGGTAGAGGTAATAGCTTTGATATCAAGTTTGGTATTTTAGTTGCTCACCTTCCTATTGATGACAAAAATACTTTAGTAAAACGCGTTTTATATCGTAATATTTTACCCATACCTTGGTTGGATGGTTTTTTCAGGAAGCTTGACCACAAACTTGCTCAAGAAGACACAGTAGTAGTTGCAACTTTAGATTCTCAACTAATGCCCAAAATATCAGAAGAGCTTCACGTTGCTGCTGACGCTTTAGATATTACTTTTCGCCAGTTTCTTCAAAAGCACTTAACAGCATCATCTAGCAATTTTGGACGTAATATGGCTTTTTCCCCAGAAAGTGACTAACACACTAGCAGCCTATTGCATACCAACAAAGACTTAACTGCAAAAGGACAAGACTTCGTCAATAGTGAGTGAGGAGATAATCATGACCCATGTCCTAGAAAAATCGGTGACACAACAACCAACAATGCGCGGGGTAATCGATAAGTCTTTCAGACAGATGTTTGAGAACACTTGTCAAGCTCTGGAAACTTTAGATGGTAAAAGGTTCATCGAACAGTCTTGGACTCGCGATCGCAAAGGCATCTGGACACCTGGCGAAAGTAGTGAGGACACTATCTATATCGATCGGTCTCTGCACAATGGCAATGTCTTTGAGAAGGTGGGAGTTAACTATGTAGCGATAGAGGGTGAATTACCACCTGGAATGTCTTTTCAGCAATCAGGTGCTCTCTCGTCAGAAGCAGCAGATCGAATAACGACCAATAAAGGCGATCGCTTTTTTGCTACAGGTTCTAGCTTTGTGATTCATCCTCATAACCCGATGGCACCTACTGCTCATGTTAACTACCGCTATTTCCAGATCGATAACGGTACAAAACCAGTTTATTGGTGGCTTGGCGGCGGAGCAGACCTCACACCGGCCTATCTTTTCGAGGAAGATGCTGTTCATTTTCATCGAGTACATAAAGAGGTTTGCGACAAGTACGATTCTTCCTACTACCCCCGCTTTAAAAAGTCTTGTGATGAATACTTCCACATCCCACATCGTGGTGAACGCCGAGGTATAGGTGGAATTTTCTTCGACCATCTCAACAAAGGTAATTCACAAAAACTTCTTTCATTTATTACAAATTGTGCTGAAGCTTTTATACCGGCCTATATGCCGATTGTAGAAAGACGTAAGGATATGTCTTTTACAGAGAAGAATAAGTACTGGCAACGTCTTGTGCGTGGGCGCTATGTGGAGTTTATTTTATCTTGCGATCGCGGTATTCGTTTTGGTCTAGCAAGCGGTATGGTCAAGCAGCAAAGTGTGTTTAACTGTATGCCTCCCGCTGCCAGTTGGGAATATGACGACCAACCCGCCCCTGGTAGTCAGGAAGCAATGCTGAAAGAAGTGCTAAAAAATCCTCGAGAGTGGCTATAACTTTTTTGATACCGATCGTTATTTGGAATTGAAGCCACATTAATCAAGACGACTCAGTAGAGAACATCAGATAGTCATTGGTGGGTGAGATGAGAAAAACAAAATCGGTGGATGTGAGGCAACAAAAAGCAAAATTGACGAGGCAGTACAACAAATCTATAACGAATGAACTCGAAATAGATATTGTATTAATCTGTCTCAATGCTTGCAGGTATATGCTTCTCGGAATAATTTGGCTTTGTGTGTATGCCAGTAGGTAATTTGTAATTCGTAATTCATGAGGAAGTCGGAGTCTTGGATGCCACATCCTCCACTTGGGGAGACCCCAAGACCGGAGTGGCTCCGGTTACCGTCGAGTCCCAACTTCCGTTAGTGCAGCGTTAGCGAGCTTGTGAGCGTCACCCAGAGGGTAATTCCTAATTGATGGTGTGAGTTTTTAGTTTAAGTTATTTGTTTGATTTTTGGAGAATACGAATTACGAATTATTTTGATAATTTACTAGTCGTGATAAATGTTGGACAAGAAAGAAATGAAAACTGAAACTGAACTGGTTACAGGTAACTTACGCATGGAAGATATCATCAATATTGATGAATCGAAAGCCATGAAGCTGTTCAGAAATAGATTTAAAAGATATAGAAATCTCGTAGAAGAACTGGGAGATGAAGCCGCTTTTGAAAAAATGATGGAAAAATATCCCGAGCAACAAAAGGCGTTAATGGGTACTTTTATTGAGAACAATACCCTAGCTCAAGGCTTTAAGAAAGCCGCTCCGTTACTGGGATTGATGGGCTTTGTTATGGAAATAGTCGATGTTTCTCAGAATGAAATAGATGCAGCACTAGAAATTCAAAGAGTCTGCCCAGTTTTGGCGATCGCTAAAGAATATGGTTTCGATAATCCGTGTCGTGTCTTCTGTGAAATGGAACAGGAAGCAACTAGAAGAGCTTTCCCTGGTATGAAAGCTGCGATTCTTAGTAAACAAGCAGAAGGAAGCTGTGTTTGTGTATTTAAGTATGAAAGACCTACAAAGAAGGTAATAGCATCAAGTACACACATGCAAAGTTTTTATTCCAAATTAATAAATCGCATGATAGAGCTATTTGGACTGGTTCCTAGCTTGATTAAAATTGGTATTAAGATGCTCAGAATGCGGTTTAGAAATTAATTTCCAAGATACCATTTCTAAATGAATTGATATTTTTAAACGAACCGCATAGACGCATTAGTGGCTTCCCGCAGAATAGAACGCAAAGAATGCGAAGGTAAGAGGAACAAAGATAAGAAATAAAAAGGATTTTTTAAAGAATTTAGGATTGATATAGCTTTTTTACCATTTTTTTAAAGTTACATGAATAGTATTATCTCCGATTTAAATCATCTTATTGAAGGTAAGGTTAGCAATAAAGAAGCTGATTTAGTGGCAGTTTCTCAGGATTTTGGCGGTATTATTCAAAAACAGCCTCAAATTGTTGTTCGTCCTCAAAATTCCACTGATGTTGCTAAAGCTATTAAGTATGCTGCTGAGCAAGAATTAACCATTTCATCACGAGCTGCGGGACATTCATTAAGTGGTCAATCTTTGAACCAAGGTGGAATCCTCTTAGATATGAGGAACCTGAATCAAATTGATGAGTTCCACTCGGATGAACTTTGGTACAAAGCTGATGCTGGTGTTACTTGGAAGCAAGTAGTTGATACTTCGATACCATATGGTGTAATTCCTCCTGTGCTGACAAATAACTTTGAAGTAACTTTAGGAGGCACTCTCTCAGCAGGTGGTTTAGGTTTGAGTTCTTTTCGTTACGGATCTCAAGCTGATAATTGTTTGGGTTTAGAAGTTGTTACCGGAACCGGAGATATTGTCTGGTGTACGCCAGAAGAAAACAGCGAACTTTTCTATCACGTTCTTTGCGGTTATGGGCAGTTTGGTATCATTACTAAAGTACAAAATCGACTCAGAAAATACCGCCCCTTCACTCGCAGTTATTTCCTTTGCTATGATGACTTAGATCATCTCTTGAATGATGAAGCTTTCCTAATTTCAGAAGGTCGTATTGACGGTTTAGTATCTTTATTCTCTCCCTGCTTACTCGGATTTTCTCGGGCAAGTGAAAAGGGAATAAAACCTCTAATCCAGTGGTTTTACAGAATGCAAATCACTATAGAAGTGGATGATGTTAATGATATAAACGAAGAGAAATTACTCTCGGAATTAAATTTTTATCGTCATATCTATACTGAAGACCTAACTTTTGAAAAATTCATCCAACCAATAGCACAAATTCCTCATCCTGTGGAGACTGCTAACTCTTGGATAGATGTTCTGCTACCAATGTCTGTGGCTAAAGAATACATTGAGGTTGCTCTTCAACGTCTACCTTCTTTCATGGACTTTCGGACTGTACCTGTAGGTTCATTTTGTCTAGTGTCTGGTAATACTAAAATGCCCATGTTCCCTTTACCTGATGAAGATTTAATTATTGGGTTGGGAATGTATCCTACTATTCCCAAATCACAGGTAAAGCCTGTTATAGAGCAGTTAAATTCACTTACTGACCTTGGTTTCCAAATGGGTGGCAAAAGATATATGGCTACTTGGGTAGAATTTGATTTGCCACAATGGCGACTCCAATTTGGCGATTACTGGCCTAAAGTCAATGAAATCAAGAGGAAATACGATCCTCATGGCATACTCAATCCTGGCTTTTTTAAGTATGAACAGGTTGCACAAAAAAATGTGAATAAGACTTATATCCAAACCCATTAGATATTCATCGTGAGGAAATTTTAAAGAACGATGTTGCAAGATTCTGAGGAAATTAGTAAACCCTCTCTATTCCCACCCAATTTGCGTTGGTTAGTGACTTTGGGTATTGTCTGTATGCTGGGAATAGGGGCGGGAGTATTTTATTTAGCCCGGATATCAGCTACCACTAAACGTTCAGTAGCCGTTGCACAAGTTAAGCGGCCAGTTGCTTCTAAGGTTAATGCATTGGGAAGATTAGAGCCAGCAGGTGAAGTGATTCAAATTTCTGCTCCTACTAATCCCAGCATTGGTAGTGGTAGTCGTGTAGCTAAATTGTTAGTTGATGAAGGCGACTTGGTACGATCGCAACAAATCATCGCTATTTTAGATAATCGCGATCGCTTGCAAGCCAATTTGCTCGAAGCACAAAAGCAAGTCCAAGTCGCCCGATTCCGTTTAGCTCAGGTAAAAGCAGGGGCAAAACCAGCCGAACTAGCAGCGATACAAGCGAACGTGAGGAATTTACAAGCAGAGTTAGAAGGCGAAATCCAAAGCCAAAAAGCTACTATCGCTCGCTTAGAAGCAGAATTACAGAACGCAGACATCGAATTTAGTCGCAATCAAGCTCTTTACAAACAAGGAGCGATCGCAGCTTCAGCACTCGATAGTCGCAGACTCGCTCTGAGAACTGCCCAAGAGCAATTGAATAGTGCCAAAGCAGACTTAGAGCGAACGAAACGTACACTCACTGCCAAAATCCAAGAAGCCAAAGCCACTTGGGATAAAACAGCCGAAGTGCGTCCCACAGATGTGGCAACAGCACAGGCAGAGGTAGATAGTGCTGTGGCTACAGTGGGAAAGATTCAAGCCGAACTCGATTTGGCATATATTCGGGCACCGCAAGCAGGTACAATTCTGCGGATTCAAGCTCATCCCGGAGAAACAGTAGGTAACGAGGGAATTGTGGAACTCGGTCAAACCGATCGCATGTACGTTGTAGCAGAAATCTACGAAAGTGATATTGCCAAAATTCGTCCTGGTCAAACTGCCAGCATTACCAGTCTCAGCAATGCCTTTCCTGGCCAGTTAAGCGGAACAGTCGATCGCATTGGTTTAACAGTAGCGAAGAAAGATGTCTTAGACACCGATCCAACAGCCGCAACAGATGCCAGAGTAATTGAAGCCAAAATCCGTTTAGACAAAGCTGCTAGTAGACAAGTAGCTAGCCTCACAAATCTTCAAGTCAACGTTGAAATTGATTTGTAATTAGTCATTAGTCAGTTGTTATTCTCTTGTTTATCCCCAGTCCCCAATTCCTATGTTTAAACGCAAAATTCCATTAGCTTGGCTACAACTAATGAAACAAAGGGGACGTTTTATTGTTGCTCTTTGTGGAATTACATTCGCTGCTTTTCTAATGTTGATGCAGCTGGGTTTTCAGTCTGCTTTGTATGACAGTAATACCCGTTTTCATGAACTCCTACAAACAGATTTGGTAGTTATTAGCCGCCAAGCACAGAACTTGGGACTACTGAGTTCTTTTCCTCGTCGTCGTTTGTTCCAAGCTGCGAATTTTTCAGAGGTGGAATCAGTAAATCCTTTATATATCCGTTTAGGAGTTTGGAAAAGCTTGCAAACTAAACTTGATGAATCAATTCTAGTTATAGGCTTTAAGCCAGAAAAACCTGCGTTCAACTTGCCAGAGGTCAATCAAAATTTGGATGTTATTAAATATCCAGACACTTTTTTGTTTGACCGCAATGCCAATGGAAAATACCAAGAAGCGATCGCTCAAATAGCTCAAGGTAAATCTGTCACCACAGAACTGCAAGCACGTAAAATTACAATTGCAGGTTTGTATGAGGTAGGCGCATCTTTTGTAGCTAATGCCAGCGTAATTACCAGTGACCAGAACTTCTTGCGAATTTTTTCGACACAGCAAGCAGGTAAAGTCAACCTTGGTCTAATTCAGCTAAAAGCTGGTAGCGATGCCAATGTAGTAGTTAAAGCGTTGCAATCTTACCTGCCGGATGATATAAAAGTCCTCACCCGTCAAGAATTTATTGATTTTGAGAAGAAATATTGGCAAGAGAGTGGTGCAATTGGTTTTATCTTCTCGTTAGGTGTAACCATCGGATTTCTGGTTGGTGTGATTATTGTTTACCAAATTATTTACAGCGATGTTATCGATCATTTAGCTGAATATGCCACACTCAAGGCTATGGGGTTTCGCAATATCTACTTTCTATTTGTGGTATTTCAAGAGGCATTGATATTAGCCGTACTTGGTTATATTCCTGGCTGTTTGATTTCTTTTGGCATGTATACATTGACTCGAACTACAACAAAATTACCACTATTTCTAACTGTTGAGCGTGTAATTCAAGTTTTGATATTGACGATTATCATGTGTGTAATTTCTGGGGCGATTGCTATGCGAAAATTAAACTCGGCAGACCCAGCAGACATATTTTAATAATTCGTAATTCGCAATTAATATCAAGAGAATAAAATTTTACATAAATGGTATCAATATGCAAATTTTAAATAATTTTAATTCAAATCAACTAACTACTGGTGAACCTGTCATTTCTATTCGCAATATTAATCATTTTTTTGGTAAAGGAAGCTTACGCAAACAAGTTCTATTTAATATCAAATTAGATATTTACCCAGGTGAAATAGTAATTATGACTGGCCCATCTGGGTCAGGAAAAACCACCTTGCTGTCGCTGATTGGTGCGTTGCGTTCTTGCCAGCACGGTAGCTTAAAGGTAATTGGTCAAGAACTTTGTGGCGCTAGGCAAAACCAATTAATCAAAACACGGCGGCAGATTGGCTACATTTTCCAGTCATACAACCTCTTGGATAGCTTGACAGCACGACAAAATGTTGAGATGTCTTTGGAACTGCACGAGCATTTGTCTTGGACAGCAAGACGAGCAAAAGCAGTACGAATGCTTGAAGCAGTAGGATTAGGAAATCGCGTTAACTATTACCCAGAAAATTTATCTGGCGGTCAAAAGCAAAGAGTTGCGATCGCCCGTGCCTTGGTAGCAAATCCCAAAATTATTCTCGCTGACGAACCCACAGCATCATTAGACAAGAAATCAGGACGGGATGTAGTGGAATTAATGCAAAGCCTTGCCAAAGAACAAGGCTGTACTATCTTACTCGTCACCCATGACAATCGGATTCTCGATATAACCCATCGCATTCTTCACATGGAGGACGGTTATTTAATGTAAAATTAGCAGCTAATAAAACTACAATAAGCTTTTTAAGAGTCAAGTATGGCTAGAGCAAGAAGAAGAGTCGGTGGCTTTTTTAGAGATTTTCAGGAATTTGCATTCAAAGGTAATGTAGTTGACTTGGCGATTGCCGTAATCATTGGTGCCGCCTTTGGCAAGATTATCACCTCTTTTGTTGAAGATGTGGTTATGCCATTAATCAACCCTATAGTTGCTTTAAGTGGTAAAGACTGGAGGACAATCACGATTGGCCCGGGAATTGCTATTGGTAAGTTTCTTGGCTCAATAGTTGATTTTGCGATCGTTGCCCTAATTTTATTTGTGGCTATTCAAGCTTTACAAAAATTCAAAAGGCAAGAAGAAGTCACCGCTGACCCCCCACCAGATGCTAATCTCACAGCTCAAGAAAGACTGACTGGTGCGTTAGACAGGCTGACAAATACTTTAGAATCTCGCAGCGATCGAGTTTTATGAAGGAGCAGGGGAAACAGGGGAAGCTCCGCCGAGGGAAAGGGAAAAGAAAATATCCTCCTTTTCCCTAACCCAAAAGCTTTAACAACTGACCACTGATTGCTGATAACTTACCCAGTCCCTCTACTTTGCAGTATTTGGTTTAAGAGCTAACAACATCTCTAATTGACTGATGGATTTATCGGGGCTGGTGGCAGTAGCACTAACACCACGAATCGAACTCAGGATAGCCCTAGTTTCAGGCGGGATGGATTGGCCTTGTGCCGCAAAACGATTTACTAGGGATACAGTTTTGTCCATATCTAGATAGAAGTAGCCACCGTTGGGTTTTTGCAAAGAACCAGTAACGGCTTTGAAGGTTTCGCTATTTTCAAGAGATTGATTTTTACCAGCTGTAATGGACTCAGCAACAGGGCCACCAATCGCCAAAAATACCGTGTCTTGGTCTAGCCAACCATGAGCTAATAAGGCTCCTTGTTGGGGTATTTGCCATTCAGTTACGTCTTTGCCACCGATTTTTCTTTGGGTGATGTTGATTCTTTGTGTTTTGGCAAGGGTATCCAATTTGGTAAAGGTGGCTTCTGCTGTTTTGCGATCGCTGGTGTCAAATAATAAGGCTCCTCCAAAACCCAAACTCGCTAATACACCTTGATTAGATGGAATGGCACCAAAAGCAAATTCTCCATTCATCCACCCGAAAATGTCTTTATCTAGGTCGATATTGACTGTTTGTAATTGTCCCCGCATCTGTTGGAGTGCTTGCTGTAATTCTGGATACTCTTTTGACTGTTCTACTATCGTTGACCAGCTACGACTAATATCTTTACCGTTAACTAGAGCAAAGGTCTCAATGGGAAATTGAGCCACTATGTTGGCAGGAGTCGTTTGATACTGGAATTTGCTGAGTTGCGGATCTAAATTGGCGATCGCTTTCATCCGCACTCCTGCATCATCAACACCAACAGCCGCTGCCATCGATTTTACCTGTTTCAACTGCGCTAGAGTTTGTTGAGGTACTTGTTTTGCCTGGGGACTTGCAGCTATTAATTGCTGTACCATACCTGCGTAGTCTGGTACATAAATTTGAGCTAGGGTGTTTTTCACATCTACACCTTTGCTAAGAATACTGCTTGCACCTTCTTTACTTGCAAAGGAAGGCTGTCCTTTATAGGTGTCAATAGCATTCTCTACAGCTTGCTTTTCAGGAGCCAATACTATATGGCTATTATTTAAAACTGCGCTATATGTTGGTTTCCCATTTTCTATAGTTTCTGTAATTTTTTCACCTTTATAGTCAGATTCTTGGCTTTTGACGTTTTTCTGTTCTTTTAGTCTCTTAGCAAAATTCAAAGCGCTGATTTTGTCCTTGATTCCCACTACCATTAAAATCTTTGGTTCTTGCTGTAATGTTATGGGCGGATTCGCTGGATTAGAAGGCTCCCTCAACTGCGCGGGTTTGGCTGCATTTGGTGGCAGTACTGCAAACATTACACCACCAACCCAAGGCTTGATGTCTTTTTCGTAAGAGATGTCGCTGCCTTTAAATGTATTTTTATTAAAATCTTCTAGACTTTTTGCTAGTAATTTTTGTGCTTCCGGAGTGCCAAACTGCTGCAACTTCTCCCAGGCTTCTGAGTCGGTAGTAATATAAGTTGCCATGAGTGCTGTAGAAGGTACTAGTTTAGCACTACCTAGAGCGCCTGAGCTATCTCCAGAAGGCCCTTTTAAATACATGTAAGCAACCACACTGCCTGCTACAACTGCCGCAGCACCGATAGCAGGAATGAAAAACTTGGATTTACTTTCAGACATTATTGTTCTCCTATTTTCCTCAAATTGTCACCGAGGTTTATAAAAACGTCACTATGGAGTTGTCGGAATTATTCCCCATTTCAAGTAATTTCTCGGAATTTACTGAAAAATTTAGTAGTTCTACACAAAGATAAATCGGAAAGACTCCCAAAAATACTTCAATGCTATGAGGAGGAAATCCGTAAATGGAGAGTTCATCTCTAAAACACGACCCTGCTTATGGAGGGTTAGGAGTAGAGACGCGATTAATCGCGTCTCCGCGTCCCCGCGTCCCCCTGCTCTCCCTCCTAGCAGGACTAAAAAGTTATTCGGTAAAATTGATGCGGATGCCAAAACAGCTATTGCTCAAGCCAGAAGGAGTTGACAATGACAGAGGCTAAAAACGTAATCGGTACAAACCTAGAGGTTTGCTGTACTTCTCCCATGACTGGATATTACCGCGACGGCTTTTGTCGTACAGGCGGTCAAGATTTTGGCTCGCACGTTGTATGTGCCCAAGTCACAGCAGAATTTCTTGAGTTTACTAAGTCACGGGGTAATGACCTCAGTACACCTGCTCCTGATTATAATTTTCCTGGTCTGAAACCAGGCGATCGCTGGTGTTTGTGTGCTTCTCGCTGGCAAGAAGCTTTAGAGGCTGGTGTTGCTCCACCCGTTATTCTCTCATCTACCCATGCTAGAGCTTTGGAAGTTGTTTCCCTAGACGAACTGAAAAAACATGCGCTCTTAGTATAAAGGAACTCCAAAAAATAAATTATCCAATTTTCTACAAGCAAGACTATTATCAGATTCTTCTTCCCCAGCTTCCCCAGCTCCACGGCAGTTGCTACAACGGGGAGGCAGCCACGTGGGCGGCTTTGCCGACTTTTAGACGCGCTCTGTGCGGCTTCCCACAAGGTAGGAACTGCCGTGGGAACCCCGACAACGCACTGCCTCCCCAGCTTCAAGAGTGATATCAAGTTCGGCAAATAACTTACGATATGTCATTGCGAATGCAACGAAGTGAAATGAAGCAATCGCAAGGCTTTGGGATTGCCGCGCTTCTCCTAAGGGAGACGCTGTGCGAACGCTCGCAATGACATAAGTATTAAGTCGGACATGATATGATGGTATATTTTTTATTTGTCAGTCCCTTATTCCTGTCTGCTAACTTTATTGAAAACCCTTGGCTGCCTTTTTTTGCCCCTTACCCTTGGGCTTAGATTTGTTAACTTCTGTAACAGCTTCTTGAAATAAGTTGTGCAGATGTATAGGCACACTAGCGATTTCTGGTAACTCTGGCTCGATAGGTTTGTCGTATTCTTGCAAAAGTTGATTCAAGTCACTTTCCAAACTAAATTCTGGACGTTGCAGAATAGCTTGCAATATTTTTTCTAATTGAGTTGGGTACTTTTGGGCTAACCGATGCCAGATAAAAGTGTTAATAGTTTTATCTGTGAGATAAAAGCGAATTAGTTTTTCAGCGCCTTCAATACTTTGCCAGTCATCGGCTGACAAAATAGCCTGTATTTTACTGTACGTTGGTAAAAACATTTGACCCCAACGGGGATGAGAAAGAGCTGTTACCTGTTCTGCTTTCTTGAGTTCGGCAGGTAAATCAACTTTTGGCATCACCATTTTGCTCTTGCCACTTTTATCATTGAAAATTTGAGAAACTACTTTTGAGTCAGCACCAACTTCTTCAGCTGCTGCTTTGATTTCCTCTTCACCAACACCAGCTTCTACTGCCATCTCGCTCAGAGATTTAGATGTATCAAGTCCTGCTGCTGCCAAGCGTTTCTCAGTAATTAATTCTTGGAATTCAGCTATTTTTTTATTCAGTTGATATCCAGGTAGCGTGATTTCATCAGTGGCAAAAAAGTCAACAAACTGCTGATGATATTCTGCTACAGATTCCCAAGCTGCCTCTAGTAAATCTGGAGCATCGCTGTAAAGACTATTTTTATAGTTATCTTTGAAATTACCAATAGCTACAGCAAGTTTCGGTTTACCCAACTTACCCATCTGTGTGTAGGGGCCGGAAAATGTCCAGTAGCTGTCGGTGACAGGAGAAATGCGAGTTAGTAAGATTTCTGCCGCTTTCAGGCGAGATAGTGCCTGTAATGTTTGGGGATTGTTGGGCTTGACAATGTAATGTTTATCTGTCAACCAGTTCGTTAACTCAAAGCCATCGCTTAGGATTTGAGTAATGGCAAATAAACCAATAAAACTATGATGCCATCTGCCGATCAGGTTGCGATCGCTCTCGGATAAATCTGGATGGTTTTCTATAAATATCTCTAGCGGTGACTTATCGCCGACTTTTCCTTCTGTAATAAAGCTGTCAACGATTAAGTCTTGTTGTGTACTATCTCCACTGCCACGGCGTAACTGTGCAGCAGCATAAGTTTCTAGTGCTTGTGCTAGCTCTCCTTCAGCATCAAGGACAAAATCAACTAAATCTTGTTTGAGTGCGTGCGATCGTTCTAGTATGGCATCCACAAGTAAATCTCTTGGTTTAACAGTTGTAGGTTAAGGTTCCTAGAAAACTTTAACATCTAGCAATAGCTAGATGTGTCCTGACCTCATTCACTGCTGAATTTTGAGTACTGAGTGAGTTTACTTAACTCAGTACTCGCAACTTTAAAGATTATCCAAAATCATGGTTTTGGAGTTATCAATGAAATTAGAAAGGTTTAAACACTGAATCTACATTTTTACTCACGCTTTAAACGTTAAAACAGGACTCAATCGCGCTACAGCATCAACCATTTCCGCCTCTACTTGCACATCAATTACAGACTGAATTGGTTTATAAGCAGCTGGTGCTTCCTCAATTCTGCGTTCTTCGCGGAGAGTGATGCAGTCTACCCCGGTTAATCCGAGTTCTGCCTCACTTTGAGATGCACCTCTGCGGTTGAGGTCAAAACGCGATCGCACTCTTCCTGCACCATGTGACGCAGAATTGCAAAACGCTGGATTGCCTTTGCCTACCATGAGATAAGAGTAAGCACCCATTGAACCAGGAATAATTACAGGTTGCCCTGTGTGGGCAGGACAAGCACCCTTACGCGTTACCCATCCCCGATCTTCTGGCAAAGTGATGTTGTGCGGCAAGTCGTAAACTAAAGGTGCTTCCACATCACCGTACACTTCCCGCAAACGCAGACGTAGCAGTTCCGCTAACAGAAGGCGATTGACAAAGCCGTAGTTAGCGGCTGTCGCCTCAGCTTGTAGGTAACTGGCAACTAGTTCGGGGTGGGAATGAACAGAAAGTGGAAAAATCTGAGATTCTGGGTACTTTAAACCTTTTGGCCAAGTCGCCCTAGCTTTATCTCGCCACATTCCGCCAATATACTTACCCACGTTGCGAGAACCTGAGTGAATCATGAAAGCTAGCTGTCCCTCGCGCACTCCCCAAGCATGGGCTAAGGCGCGATTTTCAACTTTATCAACTCGTTGCACTTCCACAAAATGGTTGCCAGAACCGATGGTTGCTAGTCCACCATCGCGCACCAGTCCATCATTTGGAACCAATTCTTCTGGTGCAAGTTTCCAGTCACCATCCATTGAACCACCTAAGAAGATGCGTTCGCTCTCTTGGGCAAGTTGCTCTAGATTGGACTTGACTACACTGCCTGTAGGCCGATCCAGCACGGCATCTAACCAACCGGGAACACCATACTGAAACAAAGCTCGCATTGTATGAGCAGTCATAGTCACATCACGCGTACCGAAGAAGTAATCCCCCTTCATTCGTTCTACGAAGAAGTCGCGCTTTGCAAGGAATTTATCGATTGTCAAATCGGCGACGTGTAGGCGCATTCCACAATTGATGTCTGAACCCACAGCCGCAGGAATAACTTGACCTACAGTTTCTACAACCGAACCAATAGCAACACCAGCATCACCAGGGTGAAAATCAGGTGTGGCACAGGCACGGCAGATGCATCCACCTGCTGGGTGACGAACGTTTGCCAGATTTGCTAACTGCTTTAGTGCCTTAGCTTCTATGGGGAAGCCTTCGGGCAATAGCACTTCTGCTAATGGGGCATCGACATTATTTGTTAAACGGACAGAATAAGTGTAATTGCTGTAAGTTACATCTAGACCCTGACGTGCTAAAGCACGCAGAAGACGTTGAAGATTTTTTGGCTGCATGAAAACTCCGTGGGAGTCTAAAAAAAGACTCTTTGTTTTGAAGAGATTAGGGAGACATGGGTTCAGCAGCCGCGTCTCAGTTGGTTTGGATGGTCGTTGTCCCAGATTTGTGGGGAAAACAACAGGTTAATTTTTACAAATGTGATTATATAGCTTTGATAGCACACACTTTTACAGAATGACAAGTCTTAAGTAGATGAAGGTATTACTGATGCCCTCAAACTCTCATCAGCCGCAGCAGTAAAAGCACTACAAAAGTTAGGTTTAGAAGTAGTAATGCTGACTGGAGATAATCGCCAAACTGCGGAAGCGATCGCGACTAGCGATATCACTCTTGTTTCTGGAGACTTGCAAGGAATTGTCACAGTGATTCAACTCAGTCGCGCTACCATCCGCAATATTCAGCAAAATCTCGTTTTTGCCTTTATTTATAACGTCATTGATATTCCCGTTGCAGCTGGCATTCTTTTCCCTATTTTTGGTTGGTTACTCAATCCAATTATCGCCGGAGCAACAATGGCTTTATCTTCAATCTCTGTTGTGACTAATGCTCTCAGATTGCGTAAGTTTCAATCAAAAGCTACCTCGTTGTGATACGGAGTAAGGAGTGGTGCAGTTAAATCAGTTGAGAAAGTTTTGCTACTCCTACAAAAGTAAAAGGAATTGTATAATTTACATTTTATTAGCAAATTAATAAATATTTTTTCAGTATTTATTCACACTTTAAATTTATCAATTTTATTTAAAAATAATATAACTATCTACCAAAGTACTAAAAATAACTGTTTTCACTATATTTTCGTGTTAATTCTAAATCAACCGCTTCACTTCAAGTGAAACTCTAAAAATGAATGTTAATTCGCAGCCTGCTAGCTCAAAGCGTAAACCTAAAACTTTTAATAACCCAGAACGTTTTATTGAAGGATGGTATTGGGTAATACAGTCTTTAAATTTGGAGATAGGTGAAGTAAAACCTGTAAATCTTTTGGGTAGAGAACTAGCGATTTACCGTGGTAAAGACAGAAGAGTAGTGACTGTTGATGCCTATTGTCCTCACATGGGCGCTCACCTTGCTGAAGGTCAAGTCGAGGGTAATGAATTACGCTGTTTATTCCATCATTGGAAGTTTAATGCTCAAGGAATCTGTGTTGATATTCCATGTTTGGATGAGTCACTTCCTATGAAGTTAAAAACTTGGCCTACTGCTGAAAAGTACGGGATGATTTGGGTTTGGACTGGAGAATATCCACAACAACCTTTACCATTTATTCCAGAGTTGGAACATAAGGACTGTGATGTTATCTTTGGCCCCCGCTTAGTGATGAATTGTCATCCCAATGTAGTCGGGATTAATGCTATCGATGCTCAACACTTCAATACAGTTCACAAACTCCTATCAGAAATTATTTTTGAAAAAGATGAACTAAATCAGAATGCTATTATCTTCAGCAATACTACATATAGTGGTGAAGATTCTTTTTTGATTAAACTTATCCGTCCCTTCTACAAAAATCCTGTCACTTATAGTATTTGCTACTGGTATGGCACTATTGGTATAGTAACACTTAGTTTTGATTCTCTTTATATTCACGTTATGTTCGCTATGCGTCTTCTAGAAGGAGGAAAAACTGAAGCTCAAACTATTGCGATGACTAGGAAACGTCAAGGAATTTTTGGTTGGTTACATAATCGAGTTATACTGTGGCTAACTAAGATTGTGGGTAAAGATTTCATCAAGGCTGATATTAGAATTTTTCAAACAATTCAGTTTGATTTAAAAACCCCAATCAAGGCAGATATGTCGATTATGCAGTTTATCAATCATCTGGAAAGACAGAAACCCTTGATGTGGAAGACTTGGAAATTAGCGCGATCGCAAGATGTCGAGATGAAGGAAAAGCGCGAAAAATGGCGGGATGAACTGTCTAACGATTAACAAAAGTTAAATAAAAAACTAAAAAGCAATGTACTTTTTAGTTTTTTGATTACTTTGTTGCTATGCTACCCTATTTACAAAAAGAAGTGGCAAAGCCACTTCGTAATTCCCAGGTAGAACCTGAGAATGAGTATAACGACTATGCAAATTGAAAATAGTATAAATTAACACTGAATAATTTGATATATCTGTTCTATTTACCTTCCGGGCTAGTGAATCCTGATTTGAATCATGCAAATAACTGTATATTTACCATTTTTGACTGTGGTTGTCTTATTCTGTTAGTATGTTGAGTCTATGTTGCGATCGCCTCTGCTGTTTAGCAATTAAGCTAGAGTGATGAAAGTTTGATTTGTTATGCCTCAGCCTCTAAAAGTGCTGATAGTAATCGCCTGATGGTAAAAACTGAATCTTTCCCGTGGCACCATCGACTGAAAAACTTGGACTGTGCAGCACCCTTTGCAATTCATCGCGCCTGTTAGTTTGCTCCAAACCTTTGACTATTGCTAAAGTTGCATCATCCCGGATTTCTCACTTGTGAGAAATCCGGGCTAAGTCTTCGTTCTCGTTTGCTTCCAAACCACCGACAACAAAGATGTTGTCGAGGAATTTTTCCAAGTGACCTGATTTTTCCCAAAGAACACGACTTAAAGCCAGAGGCGATCGCACTTCTTCAAACTGATAAGCTTCGTAAAGGCAGCGCATAAAGTTTTCAATCGCCCGGAATACCTGCAAACCCATAGGATGCCAGAGAACCATACCTGGGCTGTGTTCTTCAAAATGGAACAAATCCATTACTCTTGCAAGTTCTCGATGGTCGTACATAATTATTCTCCTGTTGTTGATTTATCGAGTTTCAATCACCTAAATGCTGATAGTGATGTGATGACTAAGCAATAAAAAACCCCTCCAATTTATTGTCGGGAGGGGGTGATAGTTTTGCGTATTTGCTCGCAATAAATACCATTACGTCCCTCCAAGCATGATAGTAGTGGTGGTAGTAATAGTTATGACGAAGTGACGGCAACGGTTCATGTCTTTATCTTTCCAGTCTGACAAGTTGAATTCTCACAAATAATACTTCGAGCAATAAAAAACCCTCAAGGAATTGCCTAGAGGGGTGAATCGATTTCTTTGCTTTATATGTCAGCAAGACTTCACGACCCTCCTTGATAGGTAGTTAGAGTAGTGCTGGTAGTGGTCGGGAAATTAAGTTGGATTGCCATTATTAATTGCAAATTTTTGCTCGATCGAATGCTTGATATCCATAACCTCATTTAAGCAAATATCGGCTAATTGTCAAGATATCATCTGATTACCAATTAGCTACAGCTTGGGCGATCGCATCCTTAGCAGCGGCTAGAGACTGTTGGCGCGCATCATCACCAGAGTTGAGGTTTTCAGCATAGATAAAGGTAATATCTGTGAGGCCGACAAAGCTGAAAATCGCACGGAGGTAGGGTTCTTGATAATCATAAGCAGCAAAGGACGTTCCGGGGGAAAAAGCACCTCCACGTGCTGTGACGATCAATACCTTTTTGCTGCTATCGACTAAACCTTTATATCCATTTTCGTCAAACGTAAAGGTGCGACCTACACGTACAATTTGGTCAATATAAGCCTTAAACGTGGAGGGTATGTTAAAGTTATACATTGGCACGCCAAAGACATAGCGATCGGCTGCTAAAAACTCGTCAACTAAATTATCAGATACCTTAATTGCTTCAACTAGTTCCGGTGTGCGTGCTTCAGGTGGTGTAAAAGCAGCCGCAATCCATGATTCGTCTACATGAAGAACGGGATTGTGACCTAAATCTCGGTAAATAACCGTATCGCCAGGATGAGTATCTTTCCAGGATGTGATGAACTCATAACAGAGCGATCGCGAAATAGAACGTTCACCACGAGGACTAGTGTCAATGTGGAGGATATTTGCCATAAATTTTCCAACCAGAACTGTGCCTATTAGGTATATGGAAAGCTGAAATATGAAGCCGGAAATCGCCCTACGCATCAAGGGATAAGGCATGAATATTGAAAATAACTGCTGGATTTAGCGCCACTTGTGGGTGAGGCATATACCAAGTTCTTACTTCATCATTCATCCTTTAAACTTCAGACTTCTATAGTCAACGTACAAAAAACTTGCCGAATAGACTTTAAACTAAATAAAGTTAATATGAAAAGTAGGCACTTAAAAGTAAGATACTTACTAAAAAGTAACTATGAAAGCTGAAGCAGAAGATTATAGCAGGCTGACTTGTGAAGTAGAAACCACCATAAAGGTGATTGGCGGACGTTGGAAGGTTTTAATTATTAGAGAATTAATGACAAGCGTAAAACGATTTGGTGAATTGCAGCGAGCGTTACCCGGAATTACGCAAAAAATGCTCACCCAGCAACTAAGGGAAATGGAGGAAGATGGTATTATCCATCGAGAAATCTACGCCCAAATTCCTCCAAAGGTAGAATACTCATTAACACCCTTAGGAGTTAGTCTGCAACCGATTCTCTATGCAATGCATGAATGGGCCGTTCAGCATTATTTATCTCAAATAAATGGTAAGCAGAATCATTAAATTAAATTGAACTAATTTTGAGTTTATTCGTTACTTTGTAAATATTCAATTGCTGCCTCTAATTTTGAGGGATAGCTTTCAGAAAATCTTTCAAACCAAAGTCCTTCAGGTGAGAATGGGTCTAATTTGTCTAACCATTCTTTTGCTTGATTTTTCAAAGTTTCTAGTTTTGTTGCTTTAATTTTTTCTTGTCGAATTCGTTCTTGTTCTAGTTCTTGCTGTCTTCTTAACTCTTCAGCTTTATCCTGTGCTGCAAAATCAGCCTGGACTTCCGCCAACAAATTATCTACTAAAGATACCGATTTTGGCGGCGGTGGCACGAATGGTTTTACTACATTTATTTTTGGCTGTTGCTTTTCAGATTTTGCTTCATCATATTCAGCTTTGATTTGAGCTAACAGCTTATCAATGGTATCCATTATTTTACATGTGGTAACGGTGATTACTTAATTAGTGATAATAGAAAGCTTTGAATAGGCAGTAGGGAATATGAGGGGGACAAAGAAAATAATTCCTGCCTTCTACCTCCTACCTTTTTGCACTAGTCAGTAATGGCATTAAGTAGAACTTCTGATAAACTTAAATCTTCCATATCATCCATTGTAATTGTGTCACAGATATCAAATTTAGCTCCAGCGCTTTGAAGTTCATCATCTAAAACTTTAAGAAAGCGGGTAGCTTGCTGATCTGTACCGACTTGAATAAAAGAAATCGCTAATTCTTCATCTCGATCCATACGGCGAGAAGCTTCAATTATTACCTTCATTACAGCTTTGCGATCGTCCGGTTCGCCATCAGTAACAACTAAAATTGTTTCACCATTTGGTTTCGTTTGACCTGAACCTTTGCGTTGAAAGTAATCATCAGTTGCGTGTTTCAACACAGATGCTAAGTCTGTAGTCCCAGAGGGGTCGTTTTCGCGAAAAACTTGTGCTACTTTAGCCGATGTGACATTTTCATAGCGTTTAAATCTTCCAGAAAACACATAAACAGTAATACCATCTGGATCGAATTGCTCGCACTTGCTAGCTAAAGCTAAGGTAGATTCTTGGGCTGCTGTCCATCTGTTTCTACCACCCTTTTGGTCTGGGGTTGCCATGCTACCACTTTTATCAATAATTAAAGTGTAGTCTCGATTTTCTAACATTTATAAATTCTCCACTTATGAGTCAATTGACTCTAGAATTTTGACTATTAATCAATCAGTAATCGCATTCATTAATACATCTGCGAGACTCATCTCTTCTAAGTCTTCTAAAGTGACAGTATCGCAAATATCGAATTTAGCACCGACACCTTGCAACTGATCGTCTAACGCCTTGAGAAACTTAGTAGCCTGGGCATCTGAACCTACTTGAATAATTGAAATTGCTAATTCTTCATCACGATCCATTTGGCGCGTGGCTTGAATAATTACCTCAAATACGGCTTTGCGATCGTCTGGTTCGCCATCAGTAATTACTAAGATTGTCTCACCATTGGGTTTGGTTTTACCCGCAGCTTTACGTTGAAAGTAATTATTGAGTGCATCTTGGAGTACACCTGCTAAGTTTGTCGTGCCAGATGGGTCATTTTCTAGAAATATCTGTGCGACTTTGGCTGAGGTTACATCGTCATAGCGTTTAAATCTTCCAGAAAACACATACACAGTGATACCATCTGGATCGAACTGCTCGCACTTCCTTGCCAAAGCGAGAGTAGACTCTTGGGCTATTTCCCATCGACTTCTACCGCCAACTTGGTCGGGAGTGGACATACTACCGCTTTTATCAAGGATTAATGTATAGTCGCGATCGCTCATCATAAATTCCTTTGAATATTGACCTGTGCTACTAGTCTAGTCTACGGTTTTCTAGGCTATGCAATCTTTGTAAGTCTTTGTATCAATTCTGCTACTACTTATTTTAAATGCGATCGCTATGAACCATCCCTAAGTGTCCCAAACCACTTCTGTACTCGACTTGGGGAACTACTCCGTTGGGGAGGACATCACTGTAATCCCCAACGCCCCGCCTCACAACTGACAACTAATTCCTACCTGAGTTGTGAAGAGTTGGGGAATCACGCCATTTCCAAATTTGGCAGACTACAACCCTCGTTATAGATTAATAAGTGTAAGTGTATCTATAACACCTGACTTATTCGGGCTTGGTCTTTCACAGCGAAGGGTTTGGAAATGTTTACTTCCTCAGAGACTCCTATAATTGGGACTATTTTGCTGGTAGCTTTGGGTATTTTGGGTTGGGGCTTTTACCGCGCCAGACCTTTTGGTAAACTGGGAATCTTAGCCTGGTTGCAGTCTGTGGTGTTAATGGCTCCCTGGCTGTTATTCTTTGGGTTATTTGCCACAGGAATTTACATCAATATAGTTGGAATATTATTCTTAGTAGTGGCTTCCGCTGGACTGTACATCTTCTTGGGAAGACAATTGCGCTCGGCGGGGCAAGATGCCATACTCAGACAGCGAGCAACACAAAGACTAGCCGCTGATTCCTCACCACCAGCAGAAAATAACTCACAGCCAGTAATTGCAGAATTGCAAATTGAAGTATTGCCAATTCCAGAAGAGGACTTGAACGCAATTAAAGGCATTTTCGGTATCGATACATTTTTTGCCACAGAAACGATCGCTTACCAGGAAGGAGCTATTTTTAAAGGTAATATTCGAGGAGAGCCAGACGAGGTTTATAACCGTCTCACTACCAGTTTAAAAGAAAGATTAGGCGATCGATATCGTCTGTTTTTAACGGAAAATACAGACGGAAGACCTGTGGTGATTGTTTTACCTAGCAGAAATGAACCACGTTCAACAACGTTACCCCAAAAAGTCTTTGCAGGTATCTTGGCTGTAGCAACTATCGCCACCAGTTTTGAAACTGCGGGATTACTGCAAAATTTTGATTTATTCGCCAATCCAGAACGGTTTACAGAAGCTTTACCTATAGGTGCTGGCATCTTGACGATTTTGGTAGCTCATGAAATCGGTCATTGGATACTTGCACGTCGTCATCAAGTCCGCCTCAGTTGGCCCTTCTTTTTGCCTGCTGTGCAAATAGGGTCTTTTGGTGCAATTACTCGCTTTGAGTCTTTAGTACCCAATCGCAAGGCATTGTTTGATATTGCTTTAGCAGGGCCAGCTGTTGGTGGTATTGCTTCTTTATTAATGCTAATTGTCGGCTTGTTGCTTTCGCACCCAGGCAGTTTATTTCAATTGCCCAATCAGTTTTTCCAAGGTTCAATTTTGGTGGGTAGCTTGGCGCGAGTTGTCCTGGGTTCCGCTTTACAGTCGCCCCTAGTGAATGTTCATCCTTTAGTAGTGATTGGTTGGCTGGGATTAGTAATTACCGCCCTCAACTTAATGCCCGCAGGACAATTAGATGGTGGTCGCATTGTTCAGGCAATTTACGGACGCAAAACCGCAGGACGGACAACGCTGGCAACTTTAATTTTGTTAGGGCTAGTGGCTCTTGGTAATCCTTTGGCATTGTACTGGGCGATCGCGATTTTATTCTTACAACGGGATCTAGAACGCCCTAGCTTGAATGAAATCAGCGAACCTGATGATGCCAGAGCCGCCTTAGGTCTTTTGGCTCTATTCTTAATGATTACCATTCTCCTACCCCTAACTCCCGGCTTAGCTGGGCGGTTGGGAATAGGGAGTTAGGAGTTAGGAGGCAGAGGGGCAGAGGGGCAGAGAGGCAGAGGAAGCAGGGGGAGAAAAATCTCAAATGACCACTGACCCCATCCTAAGTACCCAGTTCCCAGTACCCAATCCCCAATCCCTATTTTCAAGCTAGGCAGGTATGAAGAAATTCTCCTTATCTACCTTGTCCCCGCGTCCCCGCGTCCCCGCGTCTCCGCGTCCCCGCGTCTCTGTGTCTCCCTCATCTCCCCTTGTCCTCCTACGGTGTCCAACCTGTAAGCAAATTTGGGTAAGTTGTTGGTGTGGGGAAGATTTGCTGGAAGCCAGAGCGACGCTTGAGGGCTGTTTCTTGGCTCAGGTTCCAGAGAGTTTCATAAAAAAAGAAGGAGACTCCAGCAAAGTTGCGATCGCGTACTTTTTGCACTTGTGTCTGAATCTGTTCCATTGGTATCGCTCTGTTTTTCAAGCCGGCTAAAATGCCGATACTCACGGGAATATGACTTCGTGCTGCTTTGACTTCTGGGTATTCTAATTCACTGATAAAGACATTCAGATCGTTGCGATATATCTGCAATACCAACTCTTCGATCAGTCCCATCCGCTCCCATCTCTGCCAGTCTGCTAAAAAATATTCGTAGGAGAAACGCTGGGGATTAGGTGCAACGGAAACTAGGCAATCTTTTTTATTGGCTTTGATGGCTGAAAATACCCGCTTCATGAAGTCGGTGATTTTGTTAGCTCTCCAGCGCACCCATTCTGGGTCTTTAGGGTTTTTTGAGGGAGCTTGACCACGGTGTTCTTTTTTGTATAACGTCACTGTATAGGGATCGTAGCCTAGTTCTGATGGTAAGCCAAAATGGTCGTCAAATTGAATGCCGTCGATGTCGTAGTTTCTAACGATTTCAATGATTAAATCTTGGATGAATTGTTGTACTTCTGGGCGAAAGGGATTTAGCCAAACGCGGTTATGTGTGCCTTCTTTGACAATCCGCGTACCGTCGCTGCGGTTGGTGAGCCATTGGGGACGATTCTTGGCTAAGAGGGAATCAGCGGGAGCCATGAAGCCAAATTCAAACCAGGGAATCACGGTTAACCCTTTTTTATGTCCCTCGCTGACAATTTCTTTGAGCATATCTCGCCCTTGCAGTCCAGGTGTAGGATCGAGCGATCGCCCAATCACTTTACCTGCAACTTTACTGGGATAGAGTGTATATCCCCAATTCCAAACCGCAGGGTAGATGGTATTGAAGTTTAATTCATCAAGTGTTTGTAAAGCATTCTTGAGACGATTGCCTTCAAATAGCACATCACTATCAATATTTGTTAACCACACTCCTCTTAACTCAGTTGCTAACGTTGGTGTAGCCCCCCGAAGGTATCGCGGAGTCGTTTGAGCATTCAAAGGTAACGATAATGTTACCGTAGCTACCATGCTCAAGGCCAGCATCACGATAAATAACGCCTTCTTTCTATTGGAAATAATTTTCCACTTTAGAAACTTCACACACCACTTTACAAAATTTTGCATAAATTGCTACAGCTATCAGAAAAGAAAACATGAACCATGACTGGTATATTTTGACAGAAGTTGCGTTTCTGTCTACTGATTAAGAGTTTGATTAATTTTTGCGATCGGGTTATACCTTTTGATTGTTTAAATTTTTTACCCTTATATCCTATGGCGCTTGCATTAAGTTGTTATTATTACTACACTATTTCTTATCCCTAAATGTGGGGTAATACACCTCTTGCTGACTTACTGATGCATCTCTAAGATTATGCTAAGTGTTATAAAAGATAAATTTAAACTAAATTGTAAATTCGCTACGTATAATAAAAATTACTATTGTAAAAGTAATTGTACTGTTATCACATGCAACTTTGAAAACCAAAAACAGGGTTTATCATGAAAAGCTTAGGTAACTCTCAAAACAACCAGGCGCTCAGTACAGCAGCTATCCAAAGACTAGCAAGGGCTGTAATGGTTGCTACTGGAGAGTTTGCACTAATATTAGTGTGTTGTAACTCTGTGAATAAACAGCAGCAAATACTGAGTTTGTTAAAAGAGTTTTCAGCGGTAGATATCCAAGAAATTACCCTATCACCTTCAGTAGAGACACTTTACACAACTATTACAAATACGATTGGTGCTTCCCAACCTGAAGCTTTGGTTATACAGGGTTTAGAATCTGTGGTAGCCATTAATCAATTAGTCATCAGTACTAATCTCATGCGAGATGAGTTTCGGAAAAGTTTTCGCTTTCCTCTAGTGTTGTGGGTAAATGATGAAATTCTCAGCAAGCTAGTTTGGTTAGCACCTGATATGAAAAACTGGGCAGCTAGCACTATTAGAATCGATGTCTCTAACAATCAGTTAATCGAAAGTCCAGTTCTTAGTGCCTGATACTGTTTTCAATGTCTGGTTTGGAGTTAACAGCATTGTATAATTGCAGTTAAATGGTTTAATTTCTACACAACATTCATATAACTTGCTGCGATCTAGCATCCAATTCTAGCAGTAACTTATATTTCAGGGACGCTAGGCAGCTTTACAAATTAAGGCAAATTTGTTTTGTTTGCGAACCTCTGACTCTTGGCGGTACAGCCATTATTGGTGCTATGGGGGAGTGGCGACGCAAGCCAAAGTAAACACAATATAGAAATTGCTTTAATCTTAATTACACGCGTAGGTTGTGAAGACAATGTAAATTGGAAGGAACAAACAATACTTACATCAGCGTCTATCTTCATATCTGCTTCAGAAGACAGATAATAATTGATCCCGACTACTTCGGTCTTGGGATTACTTTATCTTTTGTTCCTAATCGCTAGATATTAGTTTTTAGTCATTGTAAATTTTGACTAAATTATTAATGTCAGCATCTTACCATAAAATTATGTTGAAAAATTATTCTACCGCCAACCAAGCCCGAATTGTTACTGCTTTAATTTTGACTAGCATTTTGTCTATTGGTAGTGGGTTAACCTTTATCAAAAATGCCACAGCCGCTTCTACTAACCTCTTACCAGAGACAACAAATGAAGTTCTTAAACAAAACATTAAATCAAATCGCTTGCCACGTCCAGTAGCTAACGCGGTATTGCGAGATTTAGCTCGCAGACAGGGAATTTTCACCAGTCAACTGAAAATTATTAACTATAGTCAACAAACTTGGCGCAATGGTTGCTTGGAACTGCCTCAACCAGATGAACTCTGCACCCAAGCGTTAGTTCCTGGTTGGCGGGTTGTGGTATCTAATAATAGACAAAACTGGATTTATCACACCAATAGCAACGGGCGTTCTTTACGCTTAGGTTCGGAAAATACTTCTTCAGACAACTCGCCTAGTCAATTGCCAGCGTCTGTAAAAAATACTGTTTTACAAGCTGCATCCAGACGTTTGCAACTGCCAATTTCTCGGTTAACTATCATTCAGGCTCAACAGCGGACCTGGAGAGATGGCTGTTTGGAATTAGGAAATATCAATGAATTATGTATTGCTGCTTTGACACCAGGTTGGCGGGTAGTCATCGGTGCAGTTGACCAAACTTTGGTTTATCACAGCAACCAAACAGGTTCCGTCATCAGGCTGAATGAAAGGGCTAGCGGAAATGCTGTTAACCAATTGCCCCAAAAAGTTAGGTATACAATTTTACAAAAGGCTTCCCAAGTATCAGGGCTACCAACAGGAGCGCTGAATATTATTGAATCTACACGGAAAACATGGCAGCCATTTTTTTATTGTCCTCCAACTGCTGATTGTATTGCGCCTCCTGCACAAATATCTGGTTGGCAAGTAGTCGTAGAAGCTGGGGAAGACCGTTGGATTTATCTAACTGATGAAACTGCTTCTATGATGCAACTGTCTGCACAAGGTTTACCCGTCATTGGCGATGCTATTTTGCGTCAGGCTTCTGTGTTGACAGGCTTGCCGACAAAAGCGCTGAATATTGTTGGATATAAAAGAACAAAATTCGCTAGTAGTTGCGATCGCGAAGCGAGTCCTTCGGACTCTCGCTCAAATCTTCCCAATCTCTGCGATCCGATAGTATTATCTGGCTGGAAAGTATCTGTAAAACCTTATAATCAGCGCAACCTCTTGGTCTTCCTAAGTGATAATAGTGGTTCTCGAATACAGCTGGCTAGTGGGGATAGCTCAACTGGTAATAATGGTACAGGTCAACCTGTACCAATTCCCAGCAGTGAGTTACCACCTCCATTGGATCGAGGTGTAGTATTTCGGCAAATCTCTAGTGGTGGCTTTGCTGGCAGAACCTACGAAACAGTCTTACTTAATGATGGAAGTTTGATTCGTGTGCGAATTGGTGATGCTAATGATTCTGAGAGGAGTGTGCGCCGTATTTCTCGTCAAGAGGTACAAAGGTTTCAGCAATTGCTAGAACGGTCTAGATTTGGTGAATACAAAAATTTGAGTTACCCCGCTCCCAGTGGTGCTGCTGATTACATCATTTATACTCTCACTAGCCGAGAGGGTACAGTTCAGTACAACGATATTTCACAAAATAACCTGCCGCAAAATTTACAAGTAGTAGTCAAAGCCTGGAATCAGATTACCAACAGTCAAGTCTCTAACGGTAATACGGATGAGACTGTGCCAATTCCAGCTAGTGAATTACCACCTCCATTAGATCGAGGTGTGGTGTTTAGGCAAATCTCTAGTGGAGGTTTGTTTCCCAGAACCTACGAAACAGTGTTACTTAATGATGGGCGTTTGATTCGCGTGCGAATTGGTGATGCTAATGATTCTGAGCGGAGTGTCCACCGTATTTCCATACAACAGGTGCAACAGTTTGAGCAATTACTAGAACGCTCTGAATTTGGCGAATACAAAAATCTAAGTTACCCCGCTCCCAGCGGTGCAGCTGATTACATCACCTATACTCTCACCAGCCAAGAGGGTACGGTACAGTACAACGATATTTCGCAAAATAACTTGCCAGAGAGTTTACGGGAAGTGGTTAACAATTGGAATCAAATTGTCAGCAACGCCCAAAGATGATTTATTATTAGCTTGGTCAATGAATGATAAAACTCAGATTTGCTAAGGAAATTAGCGATGAAGGGACAAACCCTCCGGGTAAAGCCCCTTCATCGCTAACGCCAGTGGTTCATGGGGGAAACCACGCCAGTTGACGGCAGTTGCTACAACGGGGAGGCAGCCGCTTAGGCCAGTTTCCCGACTTGAGCGAACTGCCGTGGGAACCACACGCCAGTCGCTTCAACGGATAGCGAAGCGGTAGCGAGTCAGACGTTCCTACGTCGCTAACGCTGCGCTATCGAGCGTCGGGAACCTCCGCACAGCGCTGGCTCAGCAACGCACTGCCTCCTCCACTTGGGGAGCCGCCCCCGTGGGCGGGTCTCCCGACTTGTAGACGCTTTGCGGCTTCCGGCAGGGTAGGGAGTGGCGTAAAACCCCAAGACCCTACCCTGCGGGTTCTACTTTAGCAGTACGGGTGATACTCCTAACGTTGCGCTTCGCTGCGCTAACAGCACTTTGCTATCGACGGAAGCTCTTACGGGTGACGCTCCTTCTCCTGACGGAGACGCTACACGAACGTCGCGCTTCGCTGCGCTAACGGCAGTTCCTCTACTTAGCGAGACCCCAAGACCATACTGCCTCACCGCTACGCGTTTACGCAAACTAATAGAAACCTTCAAACTAAACTCTATTAGTGAAACCCTATCTAAACAGGGGTTTCAGCTTTTACTATGGCGAGAGTGATAAAACAGAGCTAAAATCAACTCTCTGTTTTCACAGTCAAAACCTGCGGCGGAGTAGAATCAGTTGGATACAAAAAGTTTACTTGTATTTGCCGTTTGTCTTTTGGTGGCATTTTCAACGTTATCAATGGTTCACCTCCTTGTCCCCGTCGCTGCACTAGATGCACGTAGCGGGTCTTTTCAACTCCATAGTAATTTTTTAGACTACTACTGTTAACTCTTAACTCTTAACAACTAACAACTGACATTACCCATCACGTTCAACTGTAGTAATTTCAGTATATTCATACTCATTCGGGCTTTGCTTCACCAAAGGATATCTTTCTCTACCCAATTCAATATAATCCTGTTCGCAATCTGGCTTGGAAGAGTAATACGTAAGTACATATTCTCTACCAATTCTGTCTGTTATTTCCTCTTCTACTTCACCCCGCCACTGAGTTTTAGTAACTAACACAATTAACTGATTCGCTAATTTGGGAATAGTCTTAGCTATATGTCGCCGAGAAATTTCATCCAAACTCCCAAATGGCGAATCCATAACGATAGGGAAAGTGCTACTATCGGGAATCATCATCATTTTTCGCTTTTCACTCCATTCCCGCACCTTGTCAATGATGCTGGCAATAAAAGATAAACTCAGAATTTGATTTTCACCGGTAGAAGCTGCAACTGGTGCTTCCATACCTGCTGTATGTTCTACCAGTGTCAATTCATATTTTTCACTAATTTTGGGAATATATGGAGCAACTGAAATTTTAGTAAATATCTCTTGTACCCGCTTTTCTAATTGCAGACGAAATTGTTTTTCTTGACGATTCTTAACTTCTGTTAACCGTTCAATGGCATCTTGAGTGGCGTTAATCCGTCGCTGTGCCAATGTTTGTCTTTCTTCATTCAGTTTTTGCTTAGCAATTTGTTTGCCCAAGGCATCAATTTCTGTTTTTAAGTAAACAAGTTGTTGCTGATTTGCTCCCTGTTCTCTATTTAATTCATCAATTTTATTTTCAATTTCATCTAAGCGTTTTTGTAAACTGCTAATTTCTTCATTGGCATCTTTGCGCAGTCGTTCCTGAATATTATCTAATTCACCTTCAACGTCAGATATTGTTTGCCTTAACTGATTAATTCTTGCTTGTTCCTTATCAACCTCTTCCCAAAAAGCCGTCGCTTGTTTATCAATTTCATCCACTTGATAACTCATGCGAATCGCAGTTTCTTCGATGGCGGAAGAACTTGCTCTCTCTAACCAGATTTGCACGTTTGCATGAGAATGAGTTCCTACATTTAGGTCTGCACCACAAATACAACTTTTAGAGTTCAGTAATTCATTGACAAATTCCCGCGAAATTCCTGATATAAACTCACCTCGCTCCTTTAAATCAGAAAAAACTTGGCGAAACTGTGCTGTGGTTTCCGATAGCAATACCGTGTAACCACGCGCAGAAATTACCTTTTTCAGTGCTTCCTTAGTTTTTTTATACTCTTCCTGATTCGCTGTTTTTTGCGATTCTAAGTTCTGCCATCTTTCTTGCAGTTCTTTAGCTGCAATCATTTCTCTTAAACGGTTAATAGTCTCTTTTTTAAAAGTTTGTTGATATTCTAACTCTTGTTGTATCTCCGTTTGCCGCTTGGTAATTTGTTCGCTGTCTTTCTCTATCTTTTCTTGTTGTCTGAGAAGCTGTTTAGTTTCTGCATCACCAATAGCTTTTAATTCATTTTCTAGATTTTTTTTAGCTTCCCCTAAGTGTCTGATGGAACGGTTGATAACTTCCACTCCCAAGAAAATCTTGGTTGCTTCGGCAATTTCAGCTTTTTTGTCAGAACGAACTATTTCTTCAATCCGTTCGCCGTCAAAGAAAAAATATTGATGTAAACTCGCAGGTAAAATCTGGTTAATTATATCCTCTGGTTGCTGCGGTGGTAAATACCATTTGCCATCCTCCTCACCTACCCACATACTTAACTGAGTTTTACCGGCTTCAAAATCACTTTCATTTTTATAAACCCGACAGGAACGTTTGACTCGATAGCGCTTTCCTTCATGTTCCCAGCCAACTTCTACCCAACATTCAACAGCTTGGCCTGTTTGGGCTTCGGTAATCGATCGCTTATTAACTAGCTGCTCTGTGGAGGCAAAAGCTGCACTAAATTTTTCGTACAATACCCAAGTAAAAGCATTCAATAGACTGGTTTTTCCTGCACCATTATTGCCATGAATAATTGTTGTATTGCGAACATCTCCTACCGCGAGGATCATCTCTGGCGTTGTACCATAAAAGGAGCGAAAATTGCACAATTTAATTGAAGTTAGTTTCATCGCACCTCTTCCTTTACAATGCCTAATATCTCCTCATTAATATGGCTGTTACTTTTTTTATCTAGTCTGCCTTTTTCCAACTTCCATACTCGCTCAATAATTTGACGCACTTCTGGGGGAGCGCTAATAATTGGCTCCTGAACATCATCGATATTCGCCTCTTGTGACATCTTGGTTTTTAAATAGCTTTTTTTATATTCTAACCGCCTCTATTCCTGTCCTCACATCGGTAAAGTTACGATTTTTAGTATCTTGATATTCTGCAAACGGTAGCTCAAAAATTTCAAATTATTTTGACAAAAAGAGCTTTGTTTTTGGGATATTTACTGATATTATCATTTATATCTAAATATTCTTTAAAATTGTATGTTTGTAGCTATAAAAATTTGGCGTACATTCAATTATAATATAATTTAACATCATACCTATCATCCCACATTCTAATGTCCATATTCTCAAACATCAGGAAAAACTTTACATATACTTTGTGACTTAATGCCTTAGTGGTAGAAAAATTTTGAACCACTAAGACACAAAGAGAAAAATATTTTATTTAAAATATCTTGCTATTAAATATCCAATAATCCATAGCGTTTTTGTAAATCCAGCAACTTCATTCTTGCTTCGCCAGCGTTATCAGCCAAATCAGCAAATTCGACAAAGCGACGCAATTCTTTTCTTAACAAATTACGCTCAACTTCTATAGTTTCTCTATCTAAGTCTGGTGGCAACACTATCATATCGAATATGGTGGCGCGTTCCTTATCTGGATGAGGGCGCAAAACTCGCCCCCGTCGCTGAATAAACTGACGGGGATTACCGGAACTTGATAAAATCACCGCAGTTTGAATTGCTGGAATATCGACTCCTTCATCCAAACAGCGAATTGCTACTAAACCTTGCAACTCGCCACTTTCAAATTGCCGCCGTAGAACTTCTCTTTCTTTTAAAGGAGTTTGGGCAGTGTAGGTGCTGACTCTATACCCTAGTTCCACCCCAAGAATTTTAGCAACGGCTTTGAGTTGGCGTAAGGATGAACGTTGTCCCGCCTCTTGCGAACCATCACTGCAATAAAAAAGTGTGTGAGTCGTTTCGCGCCGAGTTGCCATTAAATCTCGCAAAGCAGTTAATTTATTTTCCGCCGCACCAATTAATCTGGCACGTTGCATTAACAACGGTTTTAAATCTTCATGGTCTTCAAAATTTGGTGATTCTCCAGTTTCTCGTTCTCGATACAGTAGCGATCGCCCAATCTTTTTGGTTAATTTTAAATAAGCAATACTTTCAGCTTCAGTTAACTCAACAAGGATTGGATAATACAGATAATGCACCAAAGCACCTTGAGCGATCGCATGATTCAAGGTAAACTCTGGTTGAAGAACTGGGCCAAAATAATCAAATAAAGATTGCGTCCCACCATCATCAAAATACCTCTCCGGTGTGGCAGATAAAGCCAATCGCAAACCCACCCGCCTTGGTAAGCTTTCTTCTAACTTAGGTGCGCCTAAATTATGCGCTTCATCGCCAATAATTAAAGTCTTATGAGGAAAGTACTTGAGTTGAGATTGAAACCCATCTCCGATTAATGTGGAGTTAGTAGTAATTACCGTGACAAACTTTTGAGAACCGGAACGCAAATTATAAATTTGGGTGGAAAGTTGACTTTGCCAAGTACGAAAATTATCAAAAGCTAAAATCGGCTGTAAATTAAATTTTTCACATTCTCGCGCCCATTGGGTGACGAGATGGCGGTAAGGACACACCACCAACAAGACTTGTAGATTAATCTGCTGATATAATTCACAAGCGATCGCTAGTGCTGTGATAGTTTTACCACTACCAGTAGCCATTTTTAGCGTTCCTCTACCATTGTTGGCAAACCAGTTAGTGATAGCTTGTTGCTGATACTGCCGCAATTGCAGAGATGAAGGAACTTTTGGACATCCTGGTAATGGTTGCTGAGTTTGATACCTGCCCTTACTTTCGCCTACAAATGGTATTCGCAGTCGAAAAAAGGGCAGTTGCTGCACTGGATTTTGCGTCAGGTACATAAAAAGTCAAACACAAAGGTGATGAACCCTAAAAATTGGGCGATTAGTGATTGGGGAATTTTGAACTGTCCCTAGTCTCCAGTCTCTAATACTTCAGTTGTAACCTCGCCAAACGCCGACAAGAGTACCTTGCACTTGCACTTGCATAGCAGGAACTTCAATAGGGTTGTATTTAGGATTTGCAGGTTTGAGGGTAACGCGATCGCTCTGTCGATAAAAGTGCTTTAATGTAGTACCGTATCCTTCAACTCTGGCGGCGACGATGGTGCCATTTTTTAGATGTTCCGGTTCTGGTACTGGACGGAGAAAGACTAAATCTCCATCAGCAATTAAATCTTCAATCATGCTATCGCCAGTTACTCGCAAAGCGTAGGTTTGGGGAGGCAATGAGAAATTAGAAAAGTCTAAATGATCTACAGCATCTGTAAAGGGTTCAATTAAACCACCAGCAGCAATTGTGCCCAAAATTGGTACGCCTTGTTTTACAGCACGCAAAACTCTTATGGTTCGTGCTTTACCTTCAGTCCATTCGATATATCCTTTGGTGCGTAAATGTTCTAAACGGCTTTGAATTGGTGCAGGCGACTTCAGATTCATCGCCTGCATCATCTGCCGAATGGAAGGCGAATGCTGATGCATTCTGATGTATTCTGCCAGCCATTCATACAATTCTTGTTGAGCTTCGGTTAAACGTTCCATAAATTTGTCGGGAGGTAAATATAAATAGTCTCTAGAACATTAGTACTACAAAAAAACTCCCATAACAAGATAAAAATTTGAAGTTGGAAGAATAAAGTATGAAATTTAATTTTTGATCGTTTTTCATTCTTGATTTTTTGTCCCTCATTTTGCCCCTAAGATACTGGCTAGTAAAGCTTTTTGGGCGTGCAAGCGATTTTCTGCTTGTTGCCAAACTCGGGACTGAGAACCTTCAAGGACTGCCTCAGTAATTTCTTCACCACGATGGGCTGGTAAGCAGTGTAAAACAATCGCCTTTGGGTCAGCAAGGCTCAATAACGGCTCGGAAATTTGATAAGGTTGAAAAATTGGTAAGCGATCGTCCACTTCCGTTTCTTGCCCCATACTTGCCCAAACATCAGTGTAGAGTACCGCAGCTCCTTTGGCTGCGAATTCTGGGTCATGAGTAAGAATTACTTCAGTTTTATTGTTAGCGCTCGCTCGTGCTTGTTCAACAATGCTAGCATTTGGCTCATATCCACTAGGGGTGGCTATTTTAACATTCATTCCCACCAAAGCACAGCCCAACATTAGAGAATTGGCGACATTATTACCATCGCCCACATAAGTCAAAGTTAAGCCAGCAAGAGTGCCAAAGCATTCTTGAATTGTCAATAAATCAGCCAATACCTGACAAGGATGTTCTAAATCGGTAAGCGCATTAATTACAGGAATCTGGGCATAGTTAGCAAAAGTTTCCAATTCCTGCTGTGCGAAAGTCCGAATTGCCAAAATATCGAGATATCGATCCAATACCCGTGCTGTATCTTGTACGGGTTCTCCCCGACTAACTTGAGTGACATTCGGGTTCAGGTCAATTACTTGTCCACCCAATTGGTACATCGCCACAGTAAAACTGACTCGTGTGCGAGTTGAAGCTTTAGAGAACAACAAACCCAATACCTTATTACACTGCAATTGCAACTGTTGTGATTTCAATTGCGTCGCTAATTGCAGGAGTTCTTGAAGTTCTGTTGGACTGAGGTCAGCCAAACTTAATAAATCTCGTCCGATCAATGCTGCCATGCTTCTAAGTCGGTAAAGAACAATTATATATTTCTGTTCCTTTATTCACCTGTGTCAAAAAAATACAGCTTTACAGCTGTATACTCAGCCCAGGATTTGAATTAGCTTTTGCTATGAATATTAATTTATCAACTTTATCAGTAATTAAAATCCTAAATTTTTTCGGGCGATGAAACTATTTAGAAGCTAAAAATTAGTAAAATAGTCAAGATTTCCAGTTATTCTAGCCCAACTTCAGAAAGAGATTTACTCATCGCTAGACAAATAGCGCACTTGTGGTACAATGAGAAATTGGTTAGTGCTTAAAAGAAATAATCAAGTTTGCCAGCATAGCACAGTGGTAGTGCATCCGACTTGTAATCGGAAGGTCGTCGGTTCAAATCCGACTGCTGGCTTTAACAAATAAATGTTGTCAACGCAGACAAATAATTTGGCAATTGTACAGCCACCCTCCAGAATGTCTTCAGGCTCAAACGCCACAACTAAAACCTCATTATGTAAGATTAGTAGCTAATTTTTTTAGTTATACACTGAAACAGACTAGCGCAATTAATTTTGCAACACTGATGCAGCCTATACCACCATTAATCGGATTTTACGCCTTACATAAGTAAATACATTGTCGCTATCGATAATGTGATATTTAATTCGTGAAGTCTTTTGATAGCACACTTTCTCACTGAATAAAATAAACGACTCTTAAAATGTAAAACTTTGGTTTTGCGACCTCAATTTTGTGAAACCAGTGAAAAGCTTTAGTCACTTTTGCATACTCATATAAACTACAAAAACCTTTGCTGTACAAGGTTTTTGTAGTTTAAAATTAGCAACATTTAGTTTGTGAATGTACGGTTGATCCAGTTGGACATCTTCTTCTGCATCATTTAATTTGCATGAATTAACATAGCGATCGCTAGGCTAGCACAAAAACAACACTCAAAAAGGTATAGAAAAATGCCCTAAATAGGTAGTAGTCTATTTTTTGTTAATATTCAAACCTAAAGTTGGGCTTTAAATTCCAAGTTGACATTTTGTGAGGAGCAAGTTGCGTGGCGCTAATGAACACTTTAGAAACAGCAATTAAAAAGCTACCTGTTGTTTGTGGCATAGCTGCACTGATGACACTGGGGATGAACGCCAAAGCAATGGCTGCAATCCTCTATGATATTACCGATCTCGGTATCTTACCGAGCGCGACTCGTACTTATGCCAGTGGTCTTAATGATTTAGGTCAGGTAGTGGGTACTGCATATGGCGATCGCTATCAGCGCGGCTTTTTGTGGAGCGAAAGCACTGGTATGAAAGACCTTGGTTTCTTGCAAACAGAGTATCCTACTAGTTCCGCCTCTGATATCAATAATGCTGGTCAAGTGGTAGGAACCGTTGATGGTTACTTTGCTGAATATATACTTTCTGGATCTAGACCCTTCTTTTGGAGCCAAGACACTGGCATGGTTGGTCTTGCATTAAGTAGTAACTACAAAGATGGTTTTGGCAAAGCCATCAACAATTCTGGTCAGGTTTTGGGTAATGTACAGGGTGGTTTGACCTCTATGAGCTTTGTTTGGAGCCAAAGCACAGGCGAAAACTATCTCAACCTCAATGATTTACTAGGTGATTATGAATACTTATATGCTAACGATCTAAATGACAATGGTCAGTTGGTAGGAAGTATCGGTAAATACTATCCACCTGGGGAGCGCGCTTTTTTAAGCAGTATAGATGGCAGTATAACTGAAATTGGCACTCTTCCAGGAAGAGATTTCAGTGGTGCCAGTCTCATCAATAACGTCGGTCAGGTAGTAGGGACTTCATATAACCTTGATGACGAATTTAATCTGATTGATAACAGTACTTTTTTGTGGAGTATTACCAGTGGTATGACTGACATTGGGTATTACTTTTACCCCACTGATATCAACGATTCTGGCCAAGTGGTGGGGTCATTTGATGGTAGTCCTATTGTGTGGAGTAGTAGCAATGGCATAATTTATCTCAACACCGTAATTAACCCTAGTCAGGATTGGAAACTAATAGAGGCAAGCGCTATTAATGAAAAAGGACAAATTGCCGGTACAGGAATCAATCAAAGCGGTCAGACACGCGCTCTTTTGTTAACTCCTAGGTCTGGCGAAGCTGTACCAGAACCGATGACAATAGGCAGTACACTGCTTGCAGGAGCTGGGTTAGCTTATCTGCGTCGCCGTCAGTTGTTGTCCTCATCTAAGGTTGCAGAATAATTTGTAATTGAAAACGCTGTGCTTTGGCGTTGTCTGAACATTTGTTTCGGCTCGCCTGCACAGCAGCAATATTCATACAATTTTATTAGAGTGAGTTGGTAAAGCGATCGCTACGTGTCAGCTATCCATCATCGCACAGCTACAATGATTTAAAAGGCAACTTTTGGCAAAAAGTACCATGCTGAAAATCAGCCTCAAAGTATTTCTCGAAATAATTTTAGGAGGCAAATAATGGCATTGGCTGGGGTAAGAATTATATTAGTGGAACCAGCTGGCCCTATTAATGTTGGCGCGATCGCTCGGGCAATGAAAAATTTCGGGTTACATCAATTAGTATTGGTCAACCCGCAATGCGATCTACTATCAAAGGAAGCTCTGAGAATGGCAGTTCACGCCAAAGATATTCTAGAATCTGCGGTCATAGTAGATACATTACCAGCAGCATTGCAGGGATGCATCCGAGCGATCGCCACCACTGCCCGTGTGCGTGATTGGCAAACACCTCTAGAAAACCCCCGCACAGCACTACCTTGGTTACTAGAAATCCCAGATCTACCCGCAGCGTTAATTTTTGGCAGAGAAGACCGGGGATTAAGCAATGAAGAATTAAATTATGCCCAGCGGTTTGTTCGCATTCCTACCAGTGAAAATTATCCATCCTTGAATTTGGCTACTGCTGTGGCAATCTGTTGCTATGAACTATCACAAAATACAGAACAACCGGAAACACCAATCCCAAGTCAAACTGAATTCGCACCTTTGGAACTTGTGGAGGTATACTACCAGCAATTAGAATCACTACTACTGAAAATTGGTTATCTCTATCCACATACCGCAGCAAGTCGCATGGAAAAATTCCGGCAACTCTATAATCGCGCTCAACTACAAACTCAAGAGGTTGCTATGCTGCGAGGAATTTTGCGGCAGTTAGAATGGGCACTGGAAGAAAGCCAAGAGGGCAAGGGGGCAGAGGAGCACAGGGGCAGAGAAGCAGAAGAAGATAAAAACAACTGACAACTGACAACTGACTCAGTACTCACAACCCAGAATGAGAAAAAATTCTAATCATAGTTTAATATTTTACGCAATCATCTCCCCAAACTAGATAATATAGCTTAAACTAAACACGAAAATGCTACCAAGTAGCAAAAGGTGATTTCCGCATCAAGCTGCTTCAGGAGTGAGTTTTGGGTCGGGAGTCTGCCGGAAAAAAGTCGAGTGGGTCACAAGGAGTAATAGTGTCAGAGTCAGGTGACAAACTAAGAGCTTTCCCGCGGCGTCAACCCTTAAACCGCCGCGAGCGATCGCAAAAAGTCCAAAAAGCGGAACCGAAAAAAGTGAAAGTTCCTAAGCAGCAAAGAGCTGCTGTAGGGGAAACAGCACTAGCACGCCTAAACAATAATGTTATGCCTCCCCCAGTTGCTGCTGGAGTCCGTAGGGCAAAAGTGGGGGTAATTATGCCAACTGCGGTGAAACCAATCCCTCATGTGAAAGGCAAAATTCCACCTGCAAACCCCAGCACTGTGCAGATGAAAACAGTGCGAGTACAGAAGCAGCCCCTGCAAAAGATAGGCAGACGAGTTTCGCGAAAGACGCGGTTAAAGCCCATGGCAAGAACTCTGTTGTATGCCCTGAGATTGTTAATTGTAGGTGTGGGGATGGGCGCAATTGTCGGTACGCTATTGTCAGTTTTAGACCCTGCTACTCGCATGACCCCAGCTCCTGCTGCACCCAATACCAATAATGTTGGTCAAGCTCAACCACAACCTACCCCAAGTACGCCAGCCACGGGTACAAGTTTATACTTATCTCAGGAAGTTACCTCTTTAAAAGATGCGGTACAGAATTTGGCGACAACAAACCCAAGTCTGTCACCTGGGGTTTTCTTAGTTGATTTAGATACTGGTGGATACGTAGACGTGAATAGTAGCACCAGTTTTCCTGCCGCCAGCACGATTAAAGTACCAATTCTAGTTGCTTTTTTCCAGGATGTAGATGCTGGGAAAGTTCGGCTGGATGAAATGCTAACCATGCAACAAGATACGGTAGCTGGTGGTTCTGGACAACTGCAATACAAACCACTGGGAACCCAGTATAACGCTCTGGAAGTCGCCACAAAAATGATTACAATCAGCGATAATACGGCTACAAATATGCTGATTGCCCGGCTGGGAGGTATGGATGCGCTAAATCAGCGTTTCCGCAGTTGGGGATTGACAACCACAATGATTCGCAATGCACTTCCGGATTTGCAAGGGACAAATACTACTAGCCCCAGAGAATTGGCAAATTTGATGGCTATGGTAAATCAGGGGAATTTCGTAAGTATGCGATCGCGGGATTTGATGCTCGATATTATGCGTCGCACACAGAGAGACAATTTACTTCCATCTGGTTTGGGAACAGGTGCGAGAATATACCATAAAACAGGCGATATTGGCACAATGCTGGCTGATGTTGGTTTGGTTGACACCCCCACAGGCAAGCGGTACATAGCTGCTGTGATGGTACAACGCCCTAATAACGATCCTCGTGCTGAAAAACTAATTAGCTCGATTTCTCGTGCTGCCTACCAGCAATTCGGCCAAAATCCTGTTATACCCAGCAATAATACAACCACTGTTCCCCCAAATGGTTATCAGTCTCCAATCATCAATACTCCTGTACCCAACAGCACTACAAGTACCATACCTCTGAACGGTTATCAGCCTCCAGTTATAAGTACTCCTATACCCAATAACATGGGAAGCACTATGCCTGCAACGGGCTATCAGTCGCCAGCCATCAATCCACAATATTATCCTCCAAGATAGGAGCAGGGAGAGCAAGGGGAGAAGAATTTGATACTTGTGTTGGATGCAGGAATTGGATAATTTATTTTTTCTAGTTCCCTAAAAAGATGAAGAATGAAGGATAAAATTTTATCCTTCATAATTACCAATTCCGGTAGAGTTTTTCTGCATAAAACATAATCTCTTCATTTGGTAATCTAATTTTTGGTTTTTGCTTGGGATACAAACTTTCTACTGCACCTGTATCCTGTTCAATAACTGTAGCTGCTGCTTGTAAAACTGAATTTTGAAACAGGAACTTCATTAAAGGATTGACGACCTGAACATACATCAAAATAAATGTCTTAGTTCTTTTTTCTACTTCAGGGTAAAGGATGTGAATTTGAGCAATATTACCAATAGGCGTTTTTGCAAATAAAACTGTAGTTGAAGGAAAAGCGTATTCTAGTGTGTTAGTGAGGATTTTGGGTAAAATTCCCAAAATAGGATTTTTGAGCAATTCTCCTAATGTGTTGTTATCTCTTATTAGCTCTTGCTTGACTTGGGCATAGTATCCTTTTTCTTCAAAATAAGTAACATTACAGGATGTAATTTTAAATAGTTCTTTATGAGTACCATTTTGGTGGTTATAGTCATAGTTAACCATTATGTTACTCAAAAAGTCACCTTTAATACTTTTTTCTCCAGATACTCCAATAAATTCGTATTCATCTACTATTCTCTGATGCAAATCTGGAATGGGCAATTTTGGCTCAAATCCAGCATACGTCCAAATGCAATCGTTGCTAATTATTAGCTCTAATGGCTTGGTGATTGGCTGAGTGTCCTTTTTATCTTCTCTGTAAAGTCTGCCTTGTCCATCAAATTCTAGTGCATGAAAAGGGCAAGTAATAGTATCTCTCTCTTGACATATCCAACCATCTGATAGAGGTGCTTGCATATGCGGACAGATGTTATCAATGGCAAATATTTCTCCTTTTTGATTTTGCCAAATGACATAATCATGAGTGTTTAAGGTGATTTTATGGGGTTTATTCACTCCTAGCATCGATCTGTGAGCAATCAACCAAGGCGCACCAGGTAGAATCGGTTCCATGTTGCCTCTAACGTATTTAAAATGTTGTTGATTTCTGTACTATTTCAAAGTCTCTATCTCTGCTGTTGAAGATAGTTTTGATGTTTCACCGATAATCAGATGAGCAAAACCAAGCTAACGGGTTATTGTTCAGCCAATTTCGGTCACTACGCTATTGAATTTTGAGAAAATAACTAACTAAAAAATTAGTTAATTAATAATGTAATAAATTCTATCTTCTATGTCAACTACTAATCAATTTTTTAGTTAAGATGTTTTGGTGATTCGGATAGAGAACCGTGGGTCGTTCAACGCAGTCAAAACTCCCATTAAAAAAACCGCGTCAAGTGCGGGATGCAGAGGCTACAAAAAAGCAGATTCTCGATGCGGCAGAAGCAGAGTTCGCTAGACATGGACTCAGTGGGGCGCGGACAGAAGCGATCGCCAAAGGTGCAGGGGTAACCACAGCGATGATCTACTACTATTTCCAGAGCAAGGAAGGGCTATATCAAGCTGTTCTGCAACGTCCGGCAGTGGAAATGCATGAAGGGTTCCAACAGCTAAATCTGGATCAGTTCCCACCGGAGGAGGCGTTGAAGGTGCTAGTTAAGGAAGCGATCGCTTACGAAGCTGCACACCCGCACCGAGGGATGCTTTGGTTTCAAGAAGCAAACCAAAATCAGGGAAAGTATTTCAAACAGGGGAATTGGCAAGAAAATTTTGCCTATCTGATCGAGATTTTAGAACGGGGGATGGCAGAAGGTTGCTTTCGTCAACTCGATCCATTTCTTACCACCCTCCATATTGTGGGGGTTTGTAATTTATACTTCAACGCTTACGAAAATATCAAGCATACTAGACTCGATTTGCAGCTGCTGAGTCCAGAAATGATTGAGCAGCATACTCAAGAAGCGGTTAAATTTATTTTGGCTGGTGTACGAAACATTGAGGATTAGGGACGACGAACTTCGGAGGGACAAGGGGGGACAAGGAAGAATTATTCAAGAAACCTCTCCCTTGTCTTCCCACTCTACCTTGTCTCTTTCCAATCTCCAGTCCCCAATTCTTAGCCTTTAGCCAATTTCTCATTACTAGGCTTCAACTTGGGATAAGCAATACGTTTATGATGAAATTGCTGCCAGACTTCTACAAAAATTTGGGCAATTTCTGTCATTTCTTCCCGCGTTAGTCCAGAATCAACCATTTGATTGTCTTGCCAGCGGGCACGCAGGATATTATTGAGCATTGTCAATGCTTGTTCTGGTGTCGTGTCTTTGAGCGACCGCAGCGCTGCTTCGCAAGAATCTGCCAGCATGACAATTGCTGTCTCTCGCGATTGCGGAATTGGCCCATCGTAGCGAAAATCTGCTTCGTTTACTGTGATGCTGGGATCTGCCTGGGCCATTTGTTGTGCTTGGTGATAGAAATAGGCGATCGCCATCGTTCCCTGATGTTCGGGAATAAAAGCTTGAATTGCTGTAGGCAGAAGGTGTTTTCGTGCCATCACTAACCCTTCAGTGACGTGCTTTTTGATCAGTTCTGCACTCTTCCAAGGGTCTTTAATCTCTGTTTCGTGTTTATTCGGCCCCCCCATTTGATTTTCAATAAAGCCAAGAGGGTCATGCATTTTGCCGATATCATGGTACAGTGTCCCAGCCCTGACGAGTTCGACATTACATCCTAATTTTTTCGCAGCAGCTTCGGCAAGGGTAGATACAAAGAGGGTATGTTGAAAAGTGCCAGGCGTTTCAGTGGCTAGTCGTTTTAACAAGGGGCGATTAGGATTTGCTAGTTCCGCTAATCGAATGGGGGTAACCAAATCAAATAGCTTTTCCAAATAAGGACTTAAGCCCAACGCCACAATACTCCAGATCAAACCGGACAGAGCAAATAACCCCGCTTCTTGAAGTACGAGATACCAACCAACTCCAAATGCTGCACCAACCATCAGCTTAGCAATTAGGTAAACACCACCCTGAGTTAAAGCTATGGCAATACCCAATAATGCCAGTTCTTCACGCGTTCGCAGTCTTTGTGCTATGCAACTGCCCAATATTCCTCCGGCCGCACCAGCCAAAAGCGCGATCGTGCTGACTTCCAAACTTACTGGTAGTAATAGAAACATTAATACTACAACGGTTACACCCAAAGTCGGTCTGTAAAAGCTACCCAACAACAAACCTACGGCACTCCAGGTTGTATATGGTATACCCATCGCTAGCACTCCTGGCGTACTTAGTGTAAGCAGCAGCACCAACAAGCGATCGCGTTGTCGCACTTGGCACTTAAACCGTTTTTCTACCCAGACAAAAATACCAATTGCAACCGTCACAAATCCTGCCAACTTCGCCAACCCTAGCCAGTTATTCTCTCGGCGAATCAGTTGATAATGCTCCAGGACATCAAAGCGCCAGGCAGTAATCAGCTTTCCTTTGGTGACAATTACCTCGCCTTGCCGCACTTCCACCATCACTGGTGTCACTCCAGCAGCCGCCTGTAGTGCATGTTGTTTAGTTTGTTCTTCATCTTTCTTCAAATTTGGTTGCAGCACAGCCAACAACAATTTAGTTGCCAATGGTTCGGCGTTTTTTGGTACAAGTGCTTGTACTTGTAAACTTACTGCATTTTGTAAAATACTTGGCGGTAGTCCGTAGGGAATGCCTTGGGTGAGAATCCGTTCTGCACTCTGGCGAATTCCCGTTTGTGTTTTTGCCCAATCGTCATCTAACAAGTCTAGAAGGATAGTTTCGTTATATATTGTCTCTGATTCCGAGTTGGTAATCTCTTGTTGTAAAAATTGGACGCTGGCTTGGGCGTATGCTTGGCGTGCTTGGGAAATTTGGATAATCACAGAGGACAAATTTTGCTCTGAAGTCGTAACGCGGTAAGCTTCTAGTTCTGCTAATGCTTGAGTAAAGTCAGCACTCCGAGTGGGGAGTACGGAGTTTGGAGAATTTTGTAATCCTCTAATCTTCTGCTTGGGAAGTGACAATCTTAGCTTTTGTTTGCTGGTATTTTCTACAGCCGCCAGTAGTGCTTGCCATTCCGAGACAGAACAAGAGCGTAGATAATGCTGAATATATACAGACAAAACAGAAGTGTCAAAAAAGGGAAAAGACCCAGCAGTAGTACGAATTTCGTTGCCCCGAGCTAAAAGTTGTTGCAAATTTTGGTTGATTTTTTCAGTGACTTGCGTATCAATCATCAAAACTGGCATAGAACTTTTACTAACGGCTTTGCGCTGAGCGTCAGTTTCTTTTTTGTCTTCTATGGTATCAGTATAGGGCGCTTTAATTGTCTGTGGTGCGGGAGTCCCGACTTTCAGTTGGGGTTGGTTGTACAACTTGTGCCCCATAACGCCTGTGAGAGATACGATTGCGATCGCCAAAACAACGGAAGAGCGCTGTTCATGAATCCAGCCTAAACCTGATGTATCAATCCCACCGTGATTTTTGACTGATTTTGCCATCGATCCGAGCGCTATTTCTCGTTTTTGGTGTTCGCTGTTGCCACTAATTTTTAATAAAAATAAAATTATATAACTGAAAATATCCCTTTTAAGTCCTCTACGTCGGTTGTTGCCACTTTCACTTCTCAGCGTCCCAAGCAACTTTCTTTTACGGCGTAGTGCTTCATACTGTCGTCGCCAGTAAGTCAATTGCTCGCTGAAAGACTGAAAAAATCGCTGCGTTTTCATTACCTTTGGCTGCTTACTTTGATAACTCAAAACAAGACAATCCTAAGAAAAGTTCTAAGGGGTGGCGGTGCGTTCGAGGTTTCAGTGTTCGGAATTGGTTAAGGGTGATTTGAAATTGTAGTTTGACAGTGACTGGTTTGGTAACACTCAGTATTTCGCACCTATACTATTAAACGGTGATAATAACATTAACGCGATCGGATAACGCGAGGAGCTGCATAAACACAGAGCAGAGCTTGTTCTTCAGACATCACAAATCCCTCTTTTTGAAACTCGCTTGAATATGGAGCAATACTATACACTCCTGACCATACAGCCACAAGTGCATCTGCCAATTTTAGCATCTGAGAAAAACTTGTCAGTTCCCAAGCTGTTGAATTGGCTGGCGAGAGCGAAACCTGCCACTTGACGGGAATACCCGCAGTGCTGTTGTAAGCTCCTGATAAAGCTCCTGTAATTGCACCTATAATCTGCGAGCGTAAAGGCCAAGCGTCTTGCCTCCAAACATCGCCATTGTCAGTAGCCCGCAAAACTGCTAGACGGAAGTCTTCTAAGGTACTCAGAAAGCAGTAAAATGCCATAGCAATAGCATTACTCCACTTTTCTTCTTGACTTAACTCGGCTTGCACCCTTTCTAAACCAGCTCCTTGCTCTAACAAATCATTGACTTTTAATAATTGCTCTGGTAATGGTGTCGACGTTTCTCCGAGAAAAGAAATTATTTGTGGGATCAGGGTTCGAGGTTCGAGGTTTTCAGTGAGAGATTGAGCGATCGCATACCCTACAGCTAGTGTTGCATCCTGAATAACTGGGTCATTCGCCCAGATTTTTAACACACGTAGCAAGTTTTGTCGCAGCTTGATTTTATTTTCGTGAAAAAAAAGTGCCACTGGTATTGTGGCAAGTATAGCTTGTGGCGAGACATCATCATTTGTATCTAAATGAAGAGATTTTTGTTGCTGACGCTCTAGCCAATCATTTAAATCTAGTTTGCCCAGAGTAATCAAACTCTCGGTACCCAAAACCGCCACTTTACTTAAACTAAAGCAACTTTGAGACTCGTAGTCTTTTGCTAAACTTTGCCCCAGTAATACCCCCAGTAAAGTACCTCTAAACCGACTTACAAGTGAGTGGCGCATAAATTATATAGAGTTAAGAGTGAGAAGTGAGAAGTGAAAAATTAATGAAAGACAGCTAACTCTCAACTCCTAATTCTTAACTCCTAACTTTTCTCTCTTAAATGATGCACTAATGCCTGTAAACCCAACAAGTAGCTTTGAACGCCAAAACCGCTGATTTGTCCGATAGCTACTGGAGATATGTAAGAATGATGGCGGAATTCTTCACGGCGGTAAATGTTGCTGAGATGCACTTCTACTGTAGGTAAGTTAACAGCCGCGATCGCATCCCGTAACGCTACACTAGTATGTGTGTAAGCCCCAGCATTAATCAAAATCCCCTGGTGTTTCTCTAATGCCTCGTGAATAGTATCTACTAAAACCCCTTCATGATTTGACTGCATTGAAATAATACTCGCCTGTAATTTTGATGCTTCTTCTTCTAACAGACGATTAATTTCAGACAAACTCAAAGAACCATAGATTCCTGGTTCTCGGTGTCCAAGCATATTCAGATTTGGCCCGTGCAGCGCCAAAATGCTCAAGGGTGGCAATGTCAAGTTCAGTACCTTTTAGCTTTTAGCGGCGACGCGAGCGATCGTTCACAGGAATCGGAATCAGTTCCGGTTCCGGCTCAGCCTCTGGCCCGAGTAGAGCCTCAATCAGCTTGCGTGCCAATTCCTTAAGCTTTTCCAGCACCTTTTCTATATAGTCCATTGAACTGACTGCTCCTGAGATACTACCTCAAATTTTAGTTAACAGCTACGCAAAAACTAGCGTATTTTTGCACCTCTGGCTTGCAAGCGGGCTATACACACCTTAATTTTGAGCATAAGCCACTTCTAAAAATTTGGTGTTGTGATTTCCCTTACTTTTTAGAGTATCACATTAGCAACCTACAAGACACCATCCTACCAAGGATGGGTATTTTGTATTAATAGTCAATAGTCATTAGTTCAGTCGTTAGTGGTCAGTAGTCAATAGGAAAAAACAACTGACCCTCCGGCTTAGGCAGTTGCTAGCCTGCGGGTAGTCGTTCGGAGAACTCATTCGGCAAAGCCGTTCTAGTACCCCTGCTCTTAAGCAAGCTAGCTAGCAAGAGCGTCAACCTTAGGAGAAAAGTAGAGTAGCCGCAGAAGCATCTACAAGTCGGCAAAGCCAACGGCAGTTACTTCAACGGAGTGCCTTGGAAACCCTTGCGGCAGTCCCCCAGATGCTCGTAACGCTCGTTCGCTTTTAGCGTCTCATACCAATTCTTTATGAAGCTGCGCTAACGACGGAAACCGCCAAGACGGGGCTGCCGACGCTCCTACGTAGCTACCGCTAGGCTAACACCAACGCAATATCTCCCCAAGGCACTGCCTCACAAATAACAACTGACACGAGCTAACCTTTTGTATCTTTTTTTCTTGCAGTGGTCGTTGATGACTTAGCGGTTGACTTGGTTCTCGAACTTGTTGATTTACTAGTTTTGCGAGTAGATTTTGTTGTCGATGCTTTAGCCGCCAACAATTCTAGTGCTGTAGACAGCGTTATGTCTTCAACCGATTGACCTTCTGGGATACTGACATTAGTTTTTTCATGCTTAATGTAAGGGCCGTAGGGGCCATCATAGATATTTACTGGTGACCCATCATCAGGATGTGCGCCCAATTCGCGTAAGGCTGCCTTAGACTTGCCATTACTGGAGTTACGTCCCTTTTTCGGTTCGGATAATAATTCTAATGCCCGCTCTAGAGAAATTGTCAAAACATCATCGGCAGCTTTTAAGGAGCGATAGTCTTTTCCTTCTTTACCCTGGTCATGAACTACATAAGGGCCAAAGCGTCCTAAACTTGCTTGGATTTTGCCACCAGTGACGGGATGTACACCCAATGTTCGGGGTAGTGCCAAAAGACCAACAGCCATTTCTAAGGTAACAGTTTCTGGGGTGACACCTTTGGGTAGGGAAGCTTGTTTTGGTTTGGGATTTTCATCGGACTTATCACCCAACTGAACGTATGGACCATACGTGCCAATTTTCACGTAAATTGGTTCGCCAGTTTCGGGATGGCGACCAACTTGGTCAGGTCCAGTAGTTTTTTGGCGTAGTATTACTTCTACCTGTTTGGGGTCAAGGTCAGCTGGGGTCAAGTCTTTAGGAATGGAGGCAGTGACGACACCATCTCCATTTTCGACTTCGATGTAAGGTCCATACTTACCGATACGGACTTTAGCTGCTAAATTTTCCAGTTCTACCGTTCTAGCTTTAGTGGCATCAATTTGATTTTCTTGTTCTCTAACCAGAGTTTCTAAACCTTTGTCTCCCAAATAAAAGTCCCGCAAGTAAGGTAGCCAGGCGACTTGACCTTCAGCAATGTCATCCAAGGTTTGCTCCATCTTAGAAGTAAAGCTGGGATCGACGATATCCGGGAAATGTTTTTCCAATAGGTCAGTAACGGCAAAAGCCGTGAAAGTCGGAATGAGAGCGTTATTCACCAATTGGGTATAACCCTTGTCAATAATTGTGCCGATGATGCTGGCGTAGGTGCTGGGACGACCGATGCCTTCACTTTCTAGGGTTTTTACTAGAGTAGCTTCGGTGTATCTAGCTGGCGGTTGGGTTTCATGACCAACTGCTTCTAGATCTTTACAATCTGGACGATCGCCAACTTTCATGCTGGGCAAAATTACTTCTTGATCTTCTAATGCTGCTTCGGGATCGTCTGAACCTTCGACATAAGCGCGTAAGTATCCAGGAAAGTCGATGCGCTTGCCAGAAGAACGGAAACCTGCATCTTCAACTTGCAGGAGTACGGTAATTTGAGTTTGTCGAGAGTCAGCCATTTGGCAGGCAACAGTGCGCTTCCAAATCAAGTCGTAGACAGCAAATTCCCGACCGCTCAAACCAGTTTCTTGGGGAGTGCGGAAAGTGCTACCCGCCGGACGAATGGCTTCGTGTGCTTCTTGAGCGCCTTTGGATTTGGTGGTATATTGCCTGGGTTGGGGGCTGAGGTATTGTTTGCCGTAAAGTTGTTCTACACAGCTACGAGCAGCGGCGATCGCCTGATCTGACAAATGCACCGAATCTGTACGCATGTAGGTAATATATCCTTGCTCATACAAATTCTGGGCAATCCGCATGGTGTCTCGCGCTGAAAGGCGCAGTTTGCGGTTGGATTCTTGTTGCAGTGTGGAAGTAGTAAACGGTGGTGCGGGTTTGCGCGTTACTGGGCGTTCCTCTACATCCGTGACACTCCAAGGTTTATCAGTCAGGCGTTCTTTGAGGGCTACGGCATCCTCTTCGGAAAGCAATACTACATTGCGGCCAGCGGCGATTTTACCAGTTGCTGGGTCGAAATCGCTGCCAGTTGCCACTTTCGTGCCTGCCACTGTCACCAACTGAGCAGTAAAGGGATTTTTTTGCTGCTCTAAGTAAGCTTTCAAATCCCAATAAGTACCTTCATGGAAAGCACGGCGTTGGCGTTCCTTATTTACCAAAAGTCGCACGGCCACAGATTGCACCCGCCCAGCGGATAATCCCCAGGCAATTTTCTTCCACAACAGCGGAGACAGAGTATAGCCAACCAATCGATCCAAAATTCGCCGCGTTTCTTGGGCACGAACTAGCTGCTCATCGATGTTACGGCAGTTTTTCAAAGCTTTTTTGATAGCGTCTTGGGTAATTTCGTGAAACACCATCCGCTTTGTGGGAACTTTTGGCTTCAGCAACTGGTACAAATGCCAACTAATGCTTTCACCTTCCCGGTCTTCGTCCGTTGCCAGGATCAATTCTTCTGCATCTTTGAGCGCATCTTTGAGTTGGGTGACAACTTTCTTTTTATCTTTTGGGATTACATATACCGGTTCAAAGTCGGCATCCACATTTACCCCCAGCTGCGCCCATTTTTCTGCTTTGACAGCGGCGGGAATTTCACTAGCCGATTGCGGGAGGTCACGCACATGACCCATAGACGCTTCCACCCGATAGCCTTTTGGCAGGTAGTTGCGAATGGTACGAGCTTTGGTTGGAGATTCGACGATGACGAGAGTTGACATGGAAATTTTAGGAAAAAGAGTAGCTGCTAAGCTAAACAGTCAAATTGAGGCAATTTAGGCGAAATGTCAAGATAAAACGTCAACTAAAAGGTGAAGTATGAAAGGCGCAAGGTGTTGCACCCAGACTATGAATTATGAAATTTTCCATTCTTTATCCTTTTGTGGGACTAATACCGCTTTCTTGTTTCATCTTCATCCTTTTTCAATCAAGCTTAGGGCTGTGATTTAATCCTTACACAAACTGCTCGCTAGGGCGAAAATTCGCGCTTACTTACGGCGCAGTCTTTCTTAGAGAAACGCTGGGTTTGAATTGCCAACTATTTCAATCTTTAACTTATCTGGGTCATAATTGGCGACTACAGTTTTTAAAATACCCCGCAAGTGTAATACGGTGTTACCTTCTATGATTGGCAAGTGAGAGAGCAGGGGAGCAGGGGAGGAGGGGAGACAGGAGGGAGATGAGGAAGTAATTTTCCTAGTTCCCAGTCCTTAGTCCCCATTTCCACAAAGGCTGTGCCAAAATTAAACCAAACTTGAGAATAAAAGCGAAGTGGAGTTTATACCTATCTTGGAGGGAAAACTATGCAAGCAATTCGTCAAGGTGATGTCATCTTATTGCCTGTGCAGCAGGTTGAAGGACAAAAGATACATCATTTAATTTTGGCAGAAGGCGAAGTTACGGGACACAAACATAGTATTTCTGAAGGTCAAGCAGAATTATCAGAAAAAGATGGCACGCTGTATCTGCGTGTATTTTCACCAAATGCGTTGCTAACTCATGAAGAACATAAAGCCATTGCAATTCCTCAAGGTCATTGGATGGTGAAAATTCAGCGAGAATACGAGCCTGAAGGTTGGCGATATGTCGCTGATTGATAAACTTACACCTGAGCAAGAAGCTTTGATTCCAGTTTATCGGGAGAAGTGGCGAAAAGTAGCACTTTCAACTGAGCGGATTGATCGAGAGAAAGCCTCTCAAGCTTTAAAAATTGCTTATAATGCCTTTGGTTTCCAAGAGCCTGACATTATTTTTTGTGATAGTCCGTATGCTGCTTTTAGTGAGATATTTCTGGATAAAATCGATCGGTTGAAGCAGAAATTTGAATTTTCAACTATTAGTAGATTAAATAAATTCTCTAGAAGCCGAATAAAAAAGCAACAACAATTTTTTCAGCCACTACCAGAACTGATAGGAAAGCAAATATGTTTTCATGACGAATTAATAAAATCACCAATATTTCAGAGAATAGCAGATACTACAATATACGAGCATCTTTATTTGGAGCTACATAGTAACGGTTGGAATGATGGACATAGACTATTCTATAGACATCTCAAGCCCAAATTACTTATTAAAATTCATGAAAAACTACTAAATAAACCCTGGAGAAAATTACAGAGTCGGATTGGAAATCGATTATGCTTTTCTCTAAAAAAACGTTTAGAATCTCATGTAGAGAATTTTTATTTATACTGCTGGCAACCAAATCAAAAAACTATAGGAGCTAGCGTACATGATTTTAGTTTTAAAGTGTTAAATTTTGATTGTGATGTAACAAAATTTCAGTTTTTTGAATCATTAATTACAGAATGTGGCTGGATTTTTGCTTTTGAGAAAGTGGCAATTATATGCGATCGCCCGCTTCAACTCCGTTTCGACAACCAAAATCGCCTCCACGCAGAAGGCGAACCAGCCATTGAATTTACCGATGGATTTAGCCTGTACTCTTATCATGGTGTTACCTTGCCGGAAAAATACGGCAAAATCCAACCGCATCAATGGCAAACTCAATGGCTTTTAACAGAGAAAAATGCCGAACTGCGGCGAGTGTTAATTCAAGGTATTGGTTACGCTCGAATTTGCCAAGAATTACAGGCAATAGAATTAGATACTTGGGCTGAATATACATTATTGAAAATCAATGCCGATGTTGATGAAGAACCAATTTATCTATTAAAAATGACTTGTCCTAGCATGGGATTTATTCATGTTTTGCGAGTTCCACCTGATACGAAATCAGCACAGGAGGCGATTTGCTGGGTAAATTGGGGAATTGCTCCAGAGGGATTTTCTATACAAACCTAATTTTTCAATTGAATAATAAGTTTAATCAATAGTAAATATAGTTAAAAAGGACACCACCTACCACATATAGGAACAGCTGAACACAATCAAGTTTGGTAATTATAAAAGTTGTGCTAGCATACATTTGGAGAAGTTAAGTTCGGTGATACGGTTCTTGTTTTTAGTAATAATTGCAAGCGGCTCTCCGGATGAACATCTCTGCATCAATGGATTCTGGAGAGTTTCATGTCAATCTACGTAGGGAACCTATCCTACAACGTCACACAAGAAGAACTGACTCAGGTATTTTCCGAGTACGGCACTGTAACGCGAGTTCAACTACCTACAGATAGGGAAACGGGTCGCGTTAGGGGCTTTGGTTTCGTAGAAATGGAATCATCAGCCGCAGAAGATGCTGCCATTCAAGCTCTGGACGGTGCCGAATGGATGGGGCGTGTAATGAAAGTAAATAAAGCTAGACCAAGGGAGGAGAAAACTACTCGCTCCGGTAGTGGTGGCTGGGGAAAAAATAGTGGTGGATACTCGCGACAGTATTAAGTCTTGAGACCATTCAGCAAGGCAAAGGCATAAAAAGCATTTGCCAAGCGCAAATTATTTTAAAATCAGCAGTTCAGTAAATAACTGGCCTGCATATTTGTATATAAGCAGTTCAGTAAATAACTGGCCTGCTTATTTGTGTGAAAATCACTCTTTGATAATTATCTGTAATCCATTATGCGTCAACAACCAAAAAGAGTGATTTATTTATTGAAATGTAGTTTTCCGGTTCTAAACTTTAGCATAATTTAATCTGATAGTAAGGATAGTAGAGATAGTATCGATGTCTGGTCAGATGCGCCATTTCATCTGCGATCAGTCGCTTTTACGAAATCGTGTCTGTACGCTCACATATAAAATTGAATGCAACTTTGGCCAAGAACAATAGATAGAATTAACTCAGCTAGCCTTAATGTCTAATCGCCAAAACCTATACATCTCATGGATTTTGCTAATCTTGCATCCCAGTTAAATGCTGGAACGATTTTGCCAGAGGGAATTGTAATTGTCACCCTCTTAGGGGTTTTGATTGTTGATTTGATTTTGGGGCGGACATCCTCACGTTGGATTGGATATTTAGCGATCGCAGGTTTACTTGCTTCGATTGTCGCCCTGTATTTTCAATGGGATAATCCCAATCCCATCTCCTTTAGCGGTGAGTTTAACAGTGACGACCTCAGTATTATCTTTCGCGGGATCGTGGCGTTGTCTGCCGTTGTGACTATATTGATGTCAATTCGCTACGTTGAGCAGAGTGGCACCGCTTTAGCAGAATTCATCGCCATTTTGATGACTGCTACCCTAGGAGGGATGTTTTTATCCGGGGCTAGTGAGTTGGTGATGATATTCATCTCTCTAGAAACCCTGAGTATTTCCTCTTATTTGCTAACAGGTTATACCAAGCGCGATCCCCGTTCCAATGAAGCGGCGTTAAAATACCTGTTAATTGGAGCTTCTAGTACAGCAGTATTTTTATACGGCGTTTCCCTGCTGTACGGACTATCAGGCGGACAAACGGAACTGAGGGCGATCGCTGATGGCATTGCTAATGCTAACGTTGGTCAATCTTTAGGTTTGGTAATTGCCCTGGTTTTTGTCATTGCAGGTATTGGCTTTAAAATCTCTGCTGCACCATTCCACCAGTGGACACCAGACGTTTATGAAGGCGCACCCACTCCAGTGATTGCCTTTTTATCTGTTGGTTCCAAAGCAGCCGGTTTTGCTCTAGCCATCCGCTTACTAACGACAACCTTTTCCCTCGTTGCTGATGAGTGGAGATTTGTCTTCACCGCCCTTGCGGTTCTCAGTATGATCCTGGGTAATGTTGTCGCCCTCGCCCAAACCAGCATGAAACGGATGCTAGCTTATTCATCCATTGCTCAAGCTGGGTTTGTGATGATTGGCTTGATTGCTGGTACTGAAGCAGGATATGCCAGCATGATATTTTACCTGCTGGTTTATTTGTTCATGAACCTGTGCGGTTTTACCTGCATCATTCTGTTCTCTCTGCGGACTGGAACGGATCAGATTGCCGAATACTCAGGTTTATATCAAAAAGACCCACTCTTAACACTGGGGTTAAGTATCTCCCTACTTTCCTTAGGTGGTATTCCGCCACTAGCTGGGTTTTTCGGCAAGATTTACTTATTCTGGGCTGGTTGGCAAGCTGGTCTTTACGGATTAGTTTTACTGGGCTTAGTTACCAGTGTTGTCTCCATCTACTACTACATTCGCGTAGTCAAAATGATGGTAGTCAAAGAACCACACGAAATGTCCGACGTAGTGAAGAATTATCCCGAAGTGCGTTGGAATTTGCCTGGGTTCAGACCTTTGCAGGTGGGGCTGATAGTTACTTTAATCGCCACTTCCATAGCAGGGATTTTGTCAAATCCCCTGTTTAAACTGGCTAACGCGTCTATCTCCCACACCGCAATTTTGCAAGCAACAACAATTAATAGCACTCAAGTCAGCGCAATCGCTACTGAACAATCAAAAGGGTTGTAGGCTGAATTATTGCTAATGGCTAATAGCTAATCGTTAACTGTCGAATAGCTATTAGCCATTTTTCGTTTATCAAAAACGAACCGCTAAGAACGAGCCAGTGCGTTGCAGAGCCGGTCTCGTGTTGAGGCAGCCGCATGGGCGGCTGCCTATTTGTTGTAGCAACTGCCGTGCCAAAAAATCAGAGATTTAAGACAGTTTGGTACGGGTTCACAAAGGAACAGTATTACTACGAATTATGTGGTGACTCATTTAGATTAATTTCTCACTAAGCACTATTGAACTCAAGTGAAATCTCTACACACGGGTCAAAATTTCTAAATTATGACCATCAAGATCGTAGAAATAAAAGCCACGACCTCCGTTTCTATAATTAATTTGACCTTTATTTTGATGCATGGGATCGCTACTATATTCCAAACCTGCATCTTTAACCCGTGCGAAGATGGCATCAAATTCTTCATCACTGACATAGAATGCATAATGATGCGACTCGAATTCTTCTCTGTCGGCAAAGTCTAATGTCAGCTGGTCGTTGACATGCACAGCAGCAAAGTGACCGACAGGGGCTTCAACCTTTAGACCAAAGATTTGCGCAAAGAATCGTGCCGATGCTTCTTTGTCGTATGCTGGCACTATAGTGTGATTTAGGGTAATTGTCACGTTACACCTCTTGTTCCCATTAGGGTAGTAGTCAAATCAACTCTTTATTAGAGTCGATCAAAAGAACGTTTTTGATTAGCGTTGGTGTAGTTTTCTTCTATCTTACTTATCTTTTTAAAACCTTACACAGTAAGCTATCTGAGAGGGCCAACGACAGAATCAGGATTTTAGCAATCGCATGACCCGCTCAGATAACATCACTTAACATGAAAAATCTTTATTTAATTGTCAAGGTTCATATTTTAGTAATCTTTCAAACCGTGAACGGTATTAGCCACGATTGTCAATCTGGGCGCGTTGCAAACTTCCTGAAAAGTCAACATAAACACTCTTCCATTCTGTGAAAACATCTAAAGCTGTAGTTCCAGCTTCGCGGTGTCCGTTACCCGTTTGTTTAACACCACCAAAGGGCAAGTGTACCTCAGCACCAATAGTAGGGCCGTTAATGTAGGTGATACCTGCCTCGATATCGCGCATGGCAGTAAAAGCTCGGTTGATATCGCGGGTATACACTGAGGAAGAAAGACCATACTTGCTATCGTTGAGGATGGCGATCGCTTCTTCAAAAGAGTTAACCTCAATTAATGCTACTACTGGCCCAAATATCTCTTCACGGGCGACGCGCATATCGGGAGTGACACAATCTAAAATGGTCGGTTGAAAGAAGTAACCATGTTTGAGGGAGCCATCACTGGCAATTTCCCCACCAATTAATACCTTTGCTCCTTCCTCACGGGCAATATCCATATATTGGCTCACCCGTTGGAGTTGTCTTTCGTTGATTATCGGGCCGATATCCGTATCAGAGTCATTGCCAGCACCCAAGCGTAACTTAGTAGTACGCTCGTGGAGCATGGTAGTAAATTTTTCTTTGATGTCGCGATGCAAAATCAAGCGACTAGTAGCCGTACACCGCTGACCGGTAGTACCAAAAGCTCCCCAAATAGCACCGTCTAGTGCTAATTCCAAGTCAGCATCTTCCATCACCACTTGGGCATTTTTGCCGCCCATCTCTAGACAGACACGCTTGTGAGTGCGTCCGCAAGTCGCACCAACATAAGCACCTGTTTGGGAAGAACCAGTAAAAGACACCAAATCAACATCGGGATGCTCAACTAAAGCTTTTCCTACTTCTTCACCTACGCCATGCACCAAGTTAATTACTCCGGGTGGCAAACCTGCGCCAGCAAAAATTTCAATCAATTTAGTCGCACAGGCTGGGGTATCTTCCGCCGGTTTGAGAATCACCGTATTACCACAGACTAAAGCTGGCATGGCTTTCCAGCAAGGAATTGCCACAGGGAAATTCCAAGGAGTAATTAAGGCACAAACTCCTATAGGCATCCGTACCGTCATCGCAAATTTGTTAGGCATTTCCGAAGGCGTAGTTTGCCCGAATAGTCGCCGCCCTTCACCAGCACTATAAAAAGCGCAGTCAATGCCTTCTTGAATATCTCCCCTTGCTTCTGTCAAGGGTTTACCCATTTCCCGACTGATTAACTGGGCAAGTTCTTCTTTATGCTGGAGTAATAGTTCCCCGACGCGAAAAACGTACTCTGCCCTAGCTGGGGCAGGAACTTTTCGCCAACTGTGGTAAGCTTTGCGGGCTGCGGCCACCGCTGTATCCACATCATCAGCTTGGGAACGGGGAAAGGTAGCAACGACTTCATGCACTAAAGCGGGGTTGCGGCTTTCTAGGATGGTTCCTGCTGCGGCACTCAACCATTGACCATCGATATAATTGCAGCAAGTTAGCAAAGTCATAATCAAATTCCAATTTCTTAAAAGGGATAGTGCAGAACTACTGCTGCTTCATAAGGCAACATTACTAACTGAGTATTAAGTAGACCCTACACTGCCCTAGTGGAGTGCATTGTAGCTCAATCTAAATGAGAACTGCCACACTTGAAGAAAGGCAGGAGGCAAGATTGTCGGCCTCTTGGCTCAATCCTGGGAATCACCAAAAAACAAATACTATCTCTTTGTCTTTGCTTTCTGCCATCTGACTTGAAAGAGAGTGTAGGGGGAATTTCTCCCTTCTCCCTTTTTCATGCATAGCGGTGAAATTTTTTCATTAGGACTGCCTTGCCCAAAGGGCTGATAAATCAAGGCACTAATGCCAAAACAGCAGCAGGAGAACCCGAACCGTCCCGCAACCGAAGAATACCAATAACTAAGGTAGTACCTTGAGGTGGCAACTGATGTAAATTTGTAAGATTTTCTAGCACAATGCGCGGTTGTTCCAATACCAGGCGGTTAGTGGTAAAACTATCATCCTGTCCCGGGTCTACACCATGAGTATCAATTCCTATGCCAGCAATTTGCCGTTCGTGAAGTAGGAAACGGGTAGCGTCACTGCCAAACCCTGGAAAATGCATAATTCCTTGAGCATCTCGGTTGAAGAATGCATTTTTATCCAACCACTTATCTTGCCAGCCAGTATTAAGTAGCACTAAGCTATCAGGAGAAATCTTGCCGTATTTTTCTTCCCAGACCAGAATATCGGCAATAGTGAGGGCATAGTCAGGATAAACTGCTGCGGCTTCATGGATATCTATGACTATTGCAGGTACAACCAGTGATTGAGCAGAGTATTGGTCAATTCCCACACCGAAACTGTGAAAACTGTTAGGAGCATTGATATGAGTAGCGCTATGTTCTCCTAAAGAAAAACACCGCAAGTAATAACCATTCTCTGGCAATTTTGCAACGGTTGTAAATTCTACTGGAGGGTCGCCAGGCCATTGAGGAATAGCCGTGTCAATTACATGACTGAGATGAATAACGCGTGAGTAAGCGATCGCATGTTGGTTCTGTGATTGTATCATCCAAGCTTTGCACCTCTGGTGATTAGCTACATATTGCGATCGCAAATATTCCCGATCACTCGTCCATTTCTTTTAATGTGGCTAGTGCTGAAGGAGATAACCTACTAAGATAGCGGAATATCCAATATTTAAATATAGTATCTAAAATCACAGGAAATGTAGCAATAAACATAAATATTACATTTCTACTTGCTGAAAGTCCCAAATGTTCTGCCAGCCCTTCGAGAATTACCTCCCATCCATGTGGTGAGTGGAATCCTACAAATATATCTGTAAATAAAATAATTAAAAAAGCTTTGGCGCTATCACTCAGACCATAGACTGTATCATCTATGAAAGACTTCACAATTACAATTTCTCTTTTACTATTAGCAATTACTATGCTAAAAGCAATCAATGAGAGTATATCAGCAAACACATTGCTAATAGCCTCACTACTTTTATGACGAAACACCTCAGCTATTTCAATTGCTTTTTGTTTCAAACTTGCTTCAGTTGCATCTACAGACAGTGGCGATTCTTGGTTAATTAAGCTTTCCAACCTGAGTTTTACTTGAAAACTCTTTAACTCCCCAAGAGCTTTTTCTTCCATTTCCGAATTGATAAAAATTTGAGTTTCAGCATGACCTCTAACACGTTCTACTATCGGATTTATCAAAATTTGTTTAGATAACTGCTGCGTTAAAAGAGGTACGATAACTAAAGTTAACAAAAATTTTAAAGCAATTCTGGTACGATTTCTCGATATCTGATAATTCTTAACAAATTGCTCTTCCGCTTGAGGAGTAAAATCTGACTTAATTTTATTAATCGTTCTACCAATAGATCGAGGAAATGCTCCCGTTTTTTGAGAGATAGGCTGAACTTTAGTCAGATTAGACGAATCTGATTGTTTATTAGCTTCATCCTGGTTAACGTTTACATCTTCCGAAACTGAAGTATTGTTAACTGGCTCATTTCTAAAAGTATACTTATCTATGACTTCATCAATAAATTTTAATTTTTCTAACAAAGCTGGATTAGAAAGATTGAGTATGGAACGACTAAATTGAAATTCTGCTAACCTCAATTTAATAATAATTAAGTTTTGCTCCAGACATCCTTGCCAATAAGACATGACATTTTCGGTATAATTTGCTGACTCAGCAGATATTTTTTGGTTACCAAAATGTTCTGTTTCAATATTTTTAATTGTCTGAGCAGCCTTGTATGCTTTTAATAAAGCTCTTTCTGGCGTTTCTGAAAACCATTGGTTCATTGTTCGTACAATTTAAAACTGACCAATATTAATTATTTTACCTCTATTTTCTTAATTATCTAGCTTGAAATTGTTAACTGCGAACAGTTAACAGTTAACATTCAACAAACAACAATTACAAAAAGATATTTTTCTTTGAAAGTTCCCTATTCCGCTGTGATGGACTAGTAAATATTCACAGCTACAGAGTTTGTAAAAAATGATTGAATATATTAGGAAATCAGTTTATTTCAATCTTGTGTAGATTGTACAACTACTATATAAATACATTACTTTTTATACTTATAAACTTTATGTTTGGAGATGCTGAAGCGTTTTCTCGTTATTTACTTAACATTTTATCTGATGAATGTCAATCAATAAATGAAAAATTATATTGACTTAGATGTAACATACAGCCTTCACATGAAGAGTTGCTTATACCTCAAAGTAACACAATTAGTAGTACAGTATCTATGTAACCTATTATGGCAGTTTCCTGGAGCAAATACTTAGTATTGACCGTCAATTAAATTTGGCTGTTTCAGTAATAAACTCAATATTTTTTAGGAATTTGGGCATTAACTATGAGATTGAGGTTCTCTAGTCAAGGATTGACAGGGGTTGCAATAGCTTCTCTGACTATATTTACCACAAGTGCAACCATCAATCAGCCTAGCTATGCGGGAGGCACTACCTTTTTCTGTGCAAAGAGCAAGGGCATACCGATAACATTTGCTCGTACCCAAGATGGGCGGAAAGTGCCGATGATTAAATGGATTTCCCAGGATTACTTTTCCCGAGATTGGCCAGTTGAACGCCGCTGTCAAGAGGTATCTCGTAGATTTCAAAGGAGTTATGATAACGGTACGCTCAAGTACATCAGAACTGGGACGCTCAGAGGTGAACCAGTGGTGTGCGCTGCCAATAGTTACAACGCTGCTTGTACGGATAACAATTTGTTATTTACTCTCAAGCGTGGCAGTAGTGCCAAAGATACTGTACGAAGACTATTGAATCGTCGTGGCTTAGTGGCTGGAAATGTCCTCAATGAAAGTGGTGGTGGCGACACGCTGAATGTTGAATTCGATCGGTACATAAATAATGCCACAGAGGAGCCAAGTAGTGATTCCATTCAAGATTAGGGTAATACCCTCTGATGCTTTCGCAGCCTTGGATTACCCATAAACTCAGATGGATTGGCATAGATTGGCACCGATTGTCTTGATTGGCAGTTTATCAATGATACTATCGGCATCGGCACCAGTTGTTAGTGTTTCTGCCCCATGCACAACCTCTGGTTGCAAAATTTCTCAGTCAAGAAAACTTCACCTCCAGGCTCAGTCCATCACTGTCAAAGTGTTGTCAGTAGATTTCTTAGGCTCAGGGATTATACTGCAAAAACAAGGTGTATTTTACACAGTATTAACCAGCGCTCATGTGCTGCAAGCAGGGGACTCTCCCTATCGCGTGCAAACACCGGATGGCAGCATTTATACCGCTAATTTACCTCAAGACTGGAACTTTGGGAAAAATGATTTGGCATTATTGCAATTCCAAAGTCCAAGCACTATCTATACTGCGGCAGCCCTAGGTTCTCGTCCAGCAGTTGGGGATGAAGTGTTCGCTGCGGGGTTTCCCGCTACTGAAGAGGAATCTCAGGAAACAAGCTTGGTCTTGACTACAGGTAAGGTTTCGTTAGTGCTATCCAAACCTTTGGAGGGGGGCTATCAATTAGGCTACACCAATAATATCGAAAACGGCATGAGTGGCGGGCCACTCTTGAATTATCGGGGTGAGGTGGTGGGTGTGAATGGAATGCACGCTTATCCTTTGTGGGATGCTCCTTCTGTATTTCAGGATGGCTCCAACGTAACCGAACGATTACATCAGATGATTATTGGACTGAGTTGGGCTGTGCCGATAGAGAAGGTAGTGCAGTTAATGCCAAAATCCGTAAAAACCAAAGAATCTCGTGTATTACATTAGGCTGATTAGAGGTCAGATAATGAGGCTCGACCGTGGCATAACATCAGTAATTATTGGCATAGCGATCGCATTTGGGCAGCCAGAAATAGCTGTCACATTAACTGCTCAAGATGTCAGTAATATTGCGAAACAAATTACAGTCGTAATTAGTGGCCCCAAGCTTGGCTCTGGGGTGATAATTCACCAACAAGGTGACACTTACAGCGTTCTTACCAATGGACATGTTGTCGATGAAGCAGGAACCTATACAGTTCAGACTCGCGATCGCAGCACATATGAAGTTAAATCGAATCTCGTTCAGCGACTGCCAGGAGTGGACTTAGCAGTATTAAAGTTTACTAGTAGTAAAAAATATAACATTGCTACCATCGGTAATTCAGATGCAGCGACCGAAGGCACAACCGTTTATGTCTCTGGTGCACCGGAACCAGTGCAAGGAATCGAAGCCCGTACCGTGCTGGTTCTCAGGGGAGAGATTGTCGGTACAAATTCCCAGCCCCAGGAAGGTTACGTCCTAATTTACAACAACAATACTCATCGGGGCATGAGTGGCGGCCCCGTACTGGATGAAAATGGGCATTTAATTGGCATTCATGGCAGGGGCGCAAGAGATAATGACGGTCAAAAGGTAGGTTTTAATCTTGGAATTCCCATCAAAATCTTTACTGCTTCCAAAACAGGCAGCAATTTGGGAGTGACAACTCAAAATCCGCCAATAACACAAGTTCCACCAAAAAGCTTTACAGACCCGTCTTCTAATGTTCCCCTAATCGGAAGACCGCGCACAATTGATGGTTCAGAGGGAACTGCCGGATTTGGTTGTCCTGGCAGACGTTGTTAAATATCAAACTTTTATATTTTGAGTGTAAATACAATGTTGCAAAAGTTTTTAAAATCCAGCCTTTTCGCTTTATTATTGGCTCCAGCATTGCTTAACTTGTGTGTTGGAAGTGCGATCGCCGAAACCTCAATCGATGAAGATCGGCTAGATACTGTTGATGGAATGCGTTGGGCTGGTAGTGGTTTACCTTTTGATGAAGTTGTCAATATCAAAGATAGTCTTGTCAATTCCGCTTTAGGGAAAGTAGTACTAGATCGCCACGGAGAAGATCGATCTGGAGGTCTATTCAAAAGTCCCTTTGATAGTCCCCGCCCCGGCAGGTTTGTATTAGTTTCCTTGTGGGGCAGCAAAATCGAAGGGTGCTTTGTCAAAATGATCGTCCAATCAGCTCCACCTGATGGTCAAGCCGATTTAGAAGACCTCGTTCCCAAATTCATAGAATTAGGCATTGGAGATCAAATTCTCCAACTCACTCAAAGCCAAGCTACCAAACCCAGAGGGTTTTCCGGAAAATACACATACACCGTATACGAAAACAATACGAAATATACACGCTCTAGTACTTGGTATATGACAGACACGTCATTTGCCATCAGTCCCGATGCCGCTAATATGCTCAGAACCGCACCAGAGAAAGAAATTCGGGCACGTTTAACTTTTGCTAACGGTGATACCAAAGTCTTCCCCATAGGCAAAGGAAATGTTAGACGTTGGCAAGAAGCCTATAGTTTTAATAGTTCTTGTACTGGGTCTAAGTAGAGACGAGGGAGACGAGGGGGACAAGGTGGACAAGGGAGACAGAGAATAATAACTGACTCCCAACTCCTGTACAGACGCGATTAATCGCGTCTCTTCTAACTCCTGCCTTTCTTCAGAGAATCCCTAAGCTTTTAATAAATTGAATTATGAAATTTAATTATGCACTGACACCAGCAATCATAGGTGTATCTATTGCCTTTGTACAACCACAAATTGCTGTAGCGCTTTCCTCTGCTGAAGTCGCAAAGGTTGCTAAAGATATTACCGTGCAGATTGACAATCAAAATGGCTCTGGAACTGGGGTAATTATTAAGGAAGAGGGCGACTTTTACACTGTCCTTACAGCTAAACATGTAATCGATACTCAAGCTAAATATCAAATCATCACCCCAGATGGTGAGCGTCATCCGCTCATCTCCAGTACGGTGAAAAAGTTACCAGAAGTAGACTTAGCTGTTGTGCAGTTTACCAGTCGCCGAAGATACTCTGTTGCTAAGATTGGCAACTCTAATGAATCCGCAGAAGGTACAACCACTTATGTCGCAGGTTTTCCCCAAGCGACGGCAGCAATTTCCAACACGATTTACAATTTCACCGATGGACGGATTACTGCTAATGCCTCAAAACCTCTGCGTGATGGTTATGCCTTGGTCTACACTAACAATACGTTACCAGGGATGAGCGGCGGCCCGGTGTTGAATGAAAAAGGCGAACTGGTAGGAGTTCATGGTAGAGCAGATGAAGCAGACATCGAAACTTCTACTATTAATCCCACAGTTGCTTATGTCAAATCAGGTTTTAATTTGGGCATTCCCATTAATACCTTTTTGCGACTATCAGCCCAAGTTGGGGTAGATATGGGCGTTAGTCCTCCCAGCACTTCAACAGCCGCAGTACCAAAAGCTGACAACTACTATATTCAAGCTGGGGATAAGTACGATAAAGGAGACTTTCAAGGAGCGATCGCAGATTATACCCAAGCAATTAAACTCAATCCCAACTATCTCAAAGCTTACAATAACCGAGGTCTTGCCCGCTATTTGTTAGGAGATAACCAGGGAGCAATTATTGATTTTAACCAAGTCCTCAAGCTTGACTCCAGTGATATCGATGGCTACAATAACCGAGGTCTTGCCCGCTATAACTTGGGCGATAAGAAAGGCGCACTTGCAGATTACAGTCAAGCCTTGCGGTTTAATCCCAAATATGCCTTAGCCTACAACAACCGAGGAATTGCTCGGAATAACCTGGATGACAACCAAGGGGCGATCGCAGATTTCAACCAAGCCATAAAAATTAATCCCAACTATGCCGAAGCCTATGCTGGTCGGGGTCTTGCCCGCTATCAATTGAAAGATCAGCAAGGAGCAATTAACGACTATAACCAAGCTTTGCGAATTAATCCCAAACTGGCTACAGCTTATACTGGTCGCGGGGTAGCTAAGTCTGACTTGGGAGATAAGCAAGGGGCAATTGCCGATTATAACCAAGCCCTGAAAATTAATCCTAACTTTGCCCCAACCTACACAGTTCGCGGAATTACTCGCTATCAATTGGGAGATAAAAAAGGAGCGATCGCTGATTTACAAAAAGCAGCCAACCTCAATCTAGAACAAGGCAAAACAGATGATTACCAACAACTTTTGGAGTTAATTAAAAAGCTTCAATAAGTCTTTGATAAGTAGATCGGCGCAAATAAATAGGCTAATCAAAAAACTTCGGTATTCTAATATCTAGTATCTAGATCTAGAACTTGTCACTTCATTAGGATCGCGATAAGCTTTGGGTTCTTCGCGCTTACGAGCCAGACCTGCTAAACCTAGTAAACCTAGCAAACCTAGCCAACCCCAATCAAAGCTGCGATCGCTTCTCACTTCGCTAGTTCCTCGATAAGAGGGGTCACTTGTAGTCGCGTCAGTGCCTGTAGTACCAGTTCCTGTGGTATCAGTGTCTATTGTGCCAGTTCCTGTGGTATCAGTGCCTGTAGTGCCAGTTCCTGTAGTACCTGTGCCCGTGCCATAAGTACCAGTTCCTGTTGTGCCAGTACCCGTAGTGCCAGTTCCTGTTGTGCCAGTACCCGTAGTGCCAGTTCCTGTAGTACCTGTGCCCGTGCCATAAGTACCAGTTCCTGTTGTGCCAGTACCCGTAGTGCCAGTTCCTGTAGTACCTGTGCCCGTGCCATAAGTACCAGTTCCTGTGGTATCAGTGCCTGTTGTACCAGTACCCGTAGTGCCAGTTCCTGTAGTACCTGTGCCCGTACCATAAGTACCAGTTCCTGTTGTGCCAGTACCCGTAGTGCCAGTTCCTGTAGTACCTGTGCCCGTACCATAAGTACCAGTTCCTGTGGTACCAGTACCCGTAGTGCCAGTTCCTGTAGTACCTGTGCCCGTAGTACCAGTACCTGTTGTGCCAGTGCCTGTTGTGCCAGTGCCTGTTGTGCCAGTTCCTGTGCTACCAGTACCTGTTGTGCCAGTGCCAGAGCCACTAGTTTGAGCAGAAACAGGCACAGTTAAAGCAACAGCAGTAAAACTCATGGTAAAAATACTAGCCCAAACAGATTTAGATAAATTGAAATGCTTCATAGTCATGGTTCCTGGTATGTTCCAAATTACTGTGAATGATTTTCATAAAAATTGTATTTTTCAAATTTGTAAATAAATATTGAAAAATACAATTTTTTGTAAATTTATTAAGTTATTTAGATTCTCCTAGACTTGAAATAATTGAACCTCTTTCCTAAGGTAGAAACTTGTTTTCAGGTTGTGTTGCAAAAACAGACAATGCTTTGGTAAAAGCTGAAAATAGCTATTTTTTTAGATATATAGGGATTCGTAGGACAGTAAAATTATCCATTATCTGATTCTCAATAACCTACCATCTAATTAAATGTGGTATCTCTGAGCATTAATCTGGCGCTGTACCTACTACTTTTGATTAGATGAAAGGATCTATCTTAGGAGTCTTGCAATGAGCGATCTGCTTAAAAATTTGCAAAAAGCAGATAACTTCAATTTAGAACAAGGAAAAACAGATAATTACCAACAATTGTTGGAGTTAATTAAAAAATTCAAAAGTAGATAGTGGAAACTGGAGAGAATTATTTGAACTGTAATTTCGTGAATTCTTATGAAATTATATCTATTAAAAATTAAATAAATAAATTTTAGATGTGCGATCGCCGATTTCCAAAAAGCAGCTAATCACTTTCAAGAACAAGGAAACATAGATTGATATCCCTCTTTAGTCACTCTGGGAAAATAAAAATAGTAGCCAATTTTTCAACTGTAGATAGAGCGAGCATTTGAGCATTTATTTTCTAACACAATGGCTGAAATCAAGATTTTTGGTAAAAATCCTATGCTGTAAGGATTCTAGATTATTCTCTCCCGAAAATGATAAAAGAGGGATATAGCAGTCCTAAATCATTCGTGAGAAATTAACGTACTCTTTGAGCTTAGGAAAGTCCAAAATTTGACCATTGATTGCTAACTCAAATAATGCTTTGACTACAGAGAAAGAATGAGATTGCTATATGAGTGGCAGCATACATAGTTATTTTTAATTTTTAATAAAACTAGTGTTTATGTTTATAAAATTGTTGTATATTAAAAAACTAAGTTATTACTACATATAGTTAAGGTTTTGTTTGCTCAACATCAAAAATAAGGATAAGTAATGAAGTTTGATCCCGAAACTATCAATACTGCTGACATCCAGCTTGCCGATCTTAGTGAATCAGATTTGATAACAGCAATACATCACATTAAAAACTGTAAGTCTCAGCTTTTATTGAAGCGCTGTTTTGATATTACAGTATCCAGTCTGCTGATATTACTGCTATCACCGCTCTTAATTATTGTTGTAATTGGTGTAGAAATTAGTTCTCAAGGCCCAGCTTTTTTTGTTCAGCAACGTCTTGGGTATAAACAGAGTTTATTTAACTTCCTTAAATTCCGTTCCATGTACACAAATTGGGCAGCACAACGTCCCCAGGATCTAGCAGTTAATTCTGCTATTACGGGTAACCTCCTGAAAAAAGTCAACGATCCACGAGTAACACCTTTAGGTAGATGCCTACGTCAACTAAGTATTGACGAGTTACCACAACTTTTGAATGTTTTAGAAGGCTCAATGAGCTTAGTTGGCCCTCGACCACTGATGATTCATATGCTTGAACCATACCCTAATTTTTCTAAAGTCAGACATTTAGTCAAGCCGGGAATCACGGGTTTATGGCAAATTCGCGATCGCCGCCATAACAATAACGCTTGCTACATGATCGAACATGACTTTGAATATGTTAATCAATATAGCTTTTGGCTAGACATTAAAATTCTTATAAAAACTATTCCTGCTGTTTTATCAATGCGTGGGGCATTCTAATTAGCAAGTACACTGAACTTGTTTGATAAGACATCAACTATACATTCATATTAAATATATAAAGTGTTGTGCAAGCAATAATTTCTGACAACGTTAACCACTGCAATACGCTAATATAGTTTGCTGTTTCCTACATTTATAGGAACAGTTTGAGTCTCTAAAAAGCCAATTTCGCCAAATTACCAAACAGGTTTTTGAGCTAATAATTGTCTAAGAAAAAACACTATAAAACGAGGATTGTGCTTTAAATAGCGCTTCCACAAGCGTTTTGGTTCCATTAATAGTCTAAATAACCATTCTAAACCTATTTCCTGCATCCAACTTGGTGCTTGCTTAATACGACCAGAATAAAAATCAAAAGCTGCCCCAACACCTAACATCACTACTGGAATCCGATCTTTATGTTCTGCAATCCAAAATTCTTGTTTGGGACAACCAATACCCACAAACAAAATTTGCGCTCCTGATTCAATAATTTGGTTAGTATAAGTTGCATCTTCATCAAATGTTAATTGACGAAAAGGTGGGGAAATTTTACAGACAATTTTGATACCAGGAAAATGTTGTTCTAGAAACTTGACTAATGAAGCTAAACTTTCTGGTGTACCGCCATAGAGAGCAATAGGAATACCTCTCATTGCTGCTTTTTTACACACATGTAAGGTGAGAGTTGGCCCGTAAACTCTTGATACATTTTTGAAACCAAAGTAGCGTAAAGCCCATACCAGAGGCATTCCATCAGGTGTAACCAAATCAGCACTGTTGACTATTCGAGCAAATCTTACATTGTCATAGGTTTCCATTGTCATGTGGACATTTGCTGCACAAACACATTTGCTTTCTCTCTTTTGCGACCAAGCTAAAATTCTTTGAGTTGCATCTTCATAGCTAGTTGCATCTACACGCATACCCAAGACATAACGAGATTCTAAGAGTAATGTTTCTTCATTTATAGATGGCATACTATGATATTTCCTAGTTGTTTTCTTTAACACATACTTAAGAAGTATTTATCCACTTTATTTGTCTATTTCTACTGAACAAGTGTTTTTAAACTTTTATATAACTTTTTAAAAGCAGGATTAAGTAAATAGTTTTTGTCATCTTTAACGCTATAAAAAACACTTTTTAGGAGATATATTCAAATAGCAAACTGTTATGTGCATCAATATATTTACTGTCAAACATAACAATATGTAGAGATTTAGAGAAAATATAGTATTTGTAACTTTTTTATCAAGCAACTAACAACCCTAACCTGAGTATTACTGTTTGTGGTAAAAGAAAACGAACTATCATATGTACCGTATTAGTACTGTTTTATTTCAGTACTATCCCCCTTTGATTGAATAAGTCGTACATTTAATAGCTGTATATAAAATACTAGATATATTAAGATTAAGTAATTTTTATTGAATATTTTACTTAATATTCACAATTAAAAGTCAAATTTACTTATATTTTTAAAGTTTATGTAAAGTAGCAATAAAAATTGTAATTAACTCCTAAGTATTTTTACAATAACTGAGAATGTAAATATTTTTGCTAAAAGCTGCTTCAGGTAATGCAACTTATACATAGTTATTTGTATGCAAATAGACTTCTTGATTGTCGGTTCAGGACTTACTGGCACTACTATCGCCAGATTACTTCATGACAAAGGCTTCAAGGTTCTAGTCGTCGATCGTCGTTCTCATTTGGGTGGAAATGTTTACGATCGCCTCCATCACTCAGGTATCAGGATTAATACTTACGGCCCCCACTACTTCCGAACTACCTCAAAACGCCTGTGGGAATTTGTCAACCGATTCTCAAAGTTCTATAAATATGAGGCAGAAATTCTAACTCTCATTGATAGCAAATTTGAACATTGGCCAATTATCCAGACATACATTAACGAGCATTGCGGTGCTAATTGGAAGCCTGAATTCACAGGAATACCAAGCAACTTTGAAGAAGCCTGTCTAGCCAAAATGCCTCGTGTAGTCTATATGAATTTTGTAAAAAACTACACTGAGAAGCAGTGGGGTGCCCCTAGTCATACCCTATCTAGCGAACTAGCTGGACGTTTTACTGTTCATGCTGACAACGACACACGACTGAAGAATGTGTCCTACCAAGGCATTCCAGTTGATGGTTACACAGGTCTTATGACTAATTTACTTCAAGGTATTCCTCTGATTTTGAATTTTGACTATCTCAATCATCGCAATACTTTTATTCCCAAATTTCAGACAGTTTTTACTGGCCCCATTGATGAATATTTTGGATTTGATATTGGCAAGTTAGCATACAGAGGACAAATCCGAGAACACATCTATTATCCTGAGTCAAAATTTATCTATCCGAAAGGACAAATCAATACACCATCTCACAGGCTTGGTTCGCAAATTCGCTATATTGAGTGGAAACACATGATGCTAAAGCAGGACAGTCAGCGAATAAAAGGTACAGTAATCACTTCGGAGACACCTTATAGTCCTGACCATACTGATGCTTATGAATATCCATTTCCTGATTCTAAGAATAATTTACTATACAAGCGTTATTATGCGCGTACAGCTTCATGCCCAAACGTTTTATTCTGCGGACGTTTAGGCGAGTATAAGTACTATGACATGGATCAAGCTATCAGCAGAGCGATGCTTCATGCCGATCGATTAATCGAGTTGAGAGAGGGTATAACATCAATCCCGATAATGAATGAACGAGAATTTATAACCAAATAAGCTCAAAATCTGGTTATTGGCAACTTTTGGTGATGATGGAAGGTTACGCGCTTTAAGGCAAAAGGAGGAGGCTCAGTTGGCAGAAGGGTTTTAAACCTGAGTGCCTGTCTTTGTGGAACTGGTGACAAAGGCTCAAATCCAACTTCAAGACAAGATTCTGATACAGATGTTCTGTAACCCTTGCACCACAAGGATTTATGGAGTTTTCTTCTTGTCTTTTACCTTCTGCCCTCTGCCCTCAGCATAGCTGCCTAAACCAGCCCACTATTGATCGCCAAAAGCTGACAAGACCCCAAAATCTTTGCAAACCTAAAAAGGTTTTAATTGCAAAATTGTTGTTGTTAATACCAATTTGACAATAGGATAGATATTTTCACAGAAATATCCAAGTTTGATAAAAAGCGATTGCTCTGTTAGGAAAATATCATTAGTAATTATTTGGTCATTGAGGTTCTACTTGTGGCAAAACACAGGAAGCACGATCGTAAACTCTGTTCCTTGTCCTAGAACAGAATCCACTTTCAGCGTTCCCCCATGTCGCTCAACGACAATTTGGCGAGCGATCGCTAGCCCTAATCCTGTTCCCTGACCTACTGGCTTAGTGGTGAACAAATAATCAAATATCTGTTGCTTCACTGCTTCCAGCATTCCTACACCATTGTCCGCAATCCGAATCAAAATATGCTGTTCGTCTTCTGCCAGACGAGTTTGAATTCTAATTTGATTGGAATTTGCTTGGATATTGGCAAAACTGCGTCCCTGATTTGACTCCTCTAATGCATCGATCGCATTCGCCAGCAAATTCATGAACACTTGATTGAGTTGTCCGGCAAAACACTCTATCAAAGGCAATCGGTCGTAGTCTTTGACTACCTCGATTTCCGGACGGTTTTGGTTAGCTTTCAATCGGTGCTTGAGAATCAGAATCGTGCTGTCGATGCCTTCATGAATATTAAATGGCACTTTGTAATCTTTGTCAGCCCTAGAAAAAGTTCGCAAACTAATGCTGATATTGCGAATTCGGTCAATACCGAGTGTCATTGAATCTAGTAACTTCGGCAAATCTTCCTGGAGATAGTCCAAGTCAATTGCTGCAATTTCTTTCTCAATTTCCCGATCGGGATTTGGCAACTTCTGTTGATATAAATTAATTAATCCAAATATATCTCGGACATAGTTTTTGGCTGGCTCCAGGTTCCCCATAATGAAACTCAGGGGATTGTTAATTTCGTGAGCCACACCAGCCACAAGATTCCCTAGTGCTGACATCTTCTCATTCTGCACTAACTGAAGTTGGGTTTGTTGGAGATGCTGGAGTGTTTGTTCTAGCTGGGTTGCCTGCTGGCGAGTTTCGATCAGCAACTCTGTCTGCTTGAGTGCAACCCCCATTTGGGCAGCAACTTGCTTGGCAAATTGAATCTCAGAAGATTGCCAGTGACGGGGTTGGTCGCATTGGTGAATGCACAACAAACCCCAAAGATCCCGATCTTGCATAATCGCCACCACTAATGATGCTCTGATCTGAAATTGCTGCAAAATCGCTCGATGGCAGTCCAGCACATCAGCGGTTTGGATATCAGCTATTGCACAGAAACGACCGTTTTTATACAGAGTTGCATAGTCCTCACCAAAACAATGATCTTGAATTTTAATAGCTAGAGCAGAAGGAAATGCTGGTAGGACATCTTCAGCAATGAATTCGCCGTATTGGTACTTCGATTCGAGATTAAAATGATAGATACCAACTCGATCTGCATTCAGAATGCGACGAATATTTTGGGTGACTGCACAGAAAATCGCATCCAAATCTAAAGACTCTCGCATCTGGCTGACAACATGAAATAAAGTCTTTTGTTGGGCCAGCGATCGCTCCAATTGTTGAGCGTAAGTCTGAGCTTGTTGAAAGAGACGGGCATTTTCTAAGGCGATCGCCGCTTGGGTGCAGAGCAAATTGATGATTTCAATGCGATCGCTTGTAAACACCCCCGCAGTCAGCTTGTTTTCTAGATACAAAATTCCCAATAGTTTGCCTTGATAATTAATCGGCGTGCAAAACAAACTCTTGGGTTGTTGATGGATGATGTAGGCATCAGCCATACCTGAAGCATGGGTAATGGCATTGTCAATCGTTAAAGGTTGCAGGGTGCGTTTAACACTGTTAATTAATGAAATAGGCAAATCCAGCGAATCTTCCAGAGGCAGCGATCGCGTGACTGTTGCTGACTTGCCAACTGTTGTTATTGCTTCAATCAGCAACCTTTCCTCTTTGAGTAGTAGGAATGCACATTTATCTGCACCAGCATTTTCAATCAATACATACAGCAATGTGGCCAGCAGCCGATCAAAATGAATTTCACTAGAGAGTGTCTGTGAGGCTTTGAAAAGTGTTGTCAAATCGAGTGCAACTGACACACTAGTGTTGCTACAAGTCGTGGAGTTGCCAGAACTTAGGTGAGATAAAGTGACATTATCAGCCGGATTGATTGTGACATTAGGCATCAACTGGGTTCTATTTTGTTGCAGCACGGGAGCTAATAATTGGGGATAATGTTGTTCTAAATCCTCAACCTTGGCTTTCGCTCCCCAACGAGCATAGGCATAGTAGGCTTTCAGCAAATAATCCCGAGCAAGTTGCTCTTTGCCCCATCCCAAGTAAAAGCGACCGGCGAGTTCGTTAGCCAAAGCTTCTTCATTGAGGTAGTGATTTTTCTGAGCGAAAGTAATGGCAAGGTCATAATACTCAATCGCCTCAGCTTTGTTGCCGAGAATTCGCTGCCGTTCTGCTTCCACTAAATAATATTTGTGCAAGTGATTTTCTGGGACATGACCAGCCCAGTTTTTCATCTTTTCTTGGTTGGCGATTACCCGCTGGTAAATGCTTTGTTTTTCCGCCTCTGAAACCTCAGAATAAATAGCTAAATGTGCTAGAGAGTCATAGGTGTGAAAAACTGGCACCAAAAATAATCCTGTAGCACCAGCCAAGTAATTTTCAATGGCGATCGCTGCTTCTACTGCTAAATCGAACTGAGCAAACGCATAACAGAGTAAAAGTTTGCTGATATAGAAATAGCACAGTGCCGTTTGATCGCCCGCTCGCTGGATGCTGGGAAGCATTTGCTCTTGATCGAAAGCATTGCCAACTAGTTGCCATGCTTTAGGGGAATCGCCGATTAAATTTAAAATCGCTTGCTGAAAAATAGTCAGATGGCTGAGAAGTCCTTCCTGTTTGAGTTGAGTTAGTTGAGCATGGAAGGCAGCACTCTCCTGGCTTAAATCGCCCAGTTCTTTGCCGATAAACCAAGAGTGCATGACGTAAACAAATGCACAAATAGTCGCTGATTCTAAATCTCCCGTTTCCAATCCACTTTGATAGCCTTTGCGGAGAAATGGTAAGGTGTTCCTCAGTGGCTGTTTCCAATGCCAGACGCTACAGTGAACTCCTACGTAGGCTCTAGCGATCGTTTCTTTGGCATTCAGTTGTTCGAGCAACAAATGTGCCAGCTGTCCAAATTGATAGCCACGCTCAATTTCTCCCATTACCCCACATAACATCAGTCCGTAGTAGGCATAACCATTTGCCGAGTATGAAGTATTGCCATACTGAACTGATAAATTTACTTGCTCAAGAATAATAAATGGTAAAAGAGTTGGAGCGACAACATAGGCAGCAGAAGAGACACCAGTGAGAATCCGAATCGCAGCTAACTTTTCCGGCTCCTTCATCTGAGGTAGAGCAATTAAATCTAACGCTTGCTTACCTGCCAGAATCGAGTTAGTTGCCGCACATGCCTGAGCAATATCCGATTCGCTGGGTTGCTGGGGAAAACTGATTCCTAGATATTCTAAAATTTCCAAGGCAATCTGCACTGCCTCTAGAAATTGATGTTGGGCTTGGGCTGCTTGAATTTTAATTTCATAGACTTTGACCTTATCCAACAAGGTGCTAGCTTGTTCTAAAATAACCGCCGCGAATTGTGACATCTGCTCGAAATTGCCGCTCAAATAAGCAGCCTCAGTAGCAGCTTCGTAGAGTGCCAAGGTTAGCTCATACTGTGTTTGCCACGGCTTTGGTGGCAACAAAGCAATGCCTGTGTGGAAATACTCAAACGCTGCTGTATATGCAGTAGCAGTTCTGGCTTTGTGTCCGGCTTTGAGATTAAGTTGGGCGAGTTCAGTCTGTTGTGTTTGTTCGCTAATGAGATTTTTACCAATATTTAATTGGTTGACAATCTCAAATATTTTTTCGTCTTGCTGGGCAACGGTTGTATGACTCAGCAATAGTTGCCCAATTTGCACGTGAGTTGCTTGTTTTTGCTCCTTGGGGATTAGAGAGTAGGCAGCCTGTTGGACGCGATCGTGCAAAAACTTATAATTAGGCAATTGCTCGCTGTTCATCGGTAATTGGCATGATTCACCGCTATTACCAGAGTTATGGAAAAACTTATAAACTTCACTGGTTGGTAAAATCAATCCCTCTTGCAGCGCTTTCCACAAGTCTACGGCAGTATCAGCTAGGGATTTTTCGTAAACAATGGCCAAGGTTGCCAAGTCGAAAGAGTTACCAATACAAGCAGCTAGTTTTAAAACAGATTGGGCAGTGGCGGGCAACTTCTGGATTTGACGCACCATGAACTCAACAACATCATTGGTGAGTGTTAGTGCTTGAATTTGAGCAATATCTCCTTGCCAATACCCTCTTTGAGAATCAAAGGTAATCCATCCCTCTTCATACAATGCCTTGAGAAATTGGGTGACAAAAAAGGGATTACCCTTGGTTTTCCGATATACCAATTCAGTTAATGGTGCTGCTAGTGTCGGCGAACAACTGAGAGTATCAGCAATCAAATGGTTAAGGTCGGATGGCTGGAGGGGATTTAGAGTGATAGTGTTAACAATCGCTGCTGTTTTACTAATGTCGCTGATTGCCAGCATCAGAGGATGGGCAGGGGTAACTTCATTATCTCGGTAGGCACCAATCAGTAGGAGATAGCCAGTTTCTGTCTCACTCATTAGTAATTGCATCAGTTGTAGCGATGCAGAATCTGCCCATTGCAAATCGTCCAGAAAAATCACGAGGGGATGTTCTGAGGTTGTGAGTACCTGAATAAACTTCACAAACAGCAGATGAAAGCGATTTTGAGCGGCACCGCCAGCAAGTTCCACAGCAGGAGGTTGTTTGCCAATAATTCCTTCGAGTTCCGGAATCACCTCAATAATCACCTGCCCATTCTCGCCCAAGGCAGAGAGAATTTTCGTCTGCCATTGCTTCAGTTGGGTGTCTGTTTCAGCAAGCAGTTGTCCCATTAAGTCCCGTAATGCCCAAACAAACCCCGAAAATGGGATATTGCGCTGATACTGGTCAAATTTACCTTTGATGAAATAACCCCGCTGCCGTACAATCGGCTTGTGGACTTCGTTGACAACTGCTGTTTTGCCGATACCGGAGAAACCCGCTACTAGCATGATTTCTGTACTACCAGCGCTGCTACGGTCAAACGCTTGTAGAAGGGTTACAACTTCGGTTTCACGACCATAGAGTTTTTCTGGAATCAGGAAGCGATCGCATACATCCTGACTTGCAATTGGAAAGTCTGCAATTTTGCCTGTTGTCTTGAGTTGCTCTAAGCAATTTTGTAAATCAAATTTCAATCCTAATGCACTCTGATAGCGGTCTTCAGCATTTTTCGCCATCAGTTTCATCACAATATCGTACAATACTTGCGGTATTTCTTCTGCCTCTTGCCTCCTGCCTTCTAGAGGCAGTGCGGTCTTGGGGTCTCCCCAAGTGGAGCAACTGCTGTCCTCCTGCCATCTGCCTTCTGCCGTCTGCCTTCTACCTTCTAACAGTGGAGGTTGTTTGGCAATGTGACAATGAACCAACTCCATTGGGTCATTAGATTGGAAAGGAAGTTGACCCGTAAGTAATTCAAAAAAAGTCACTCCTAACGAATAGAGATCGCTGCGATAGTCAATACCTCGGTTCATTCTTCCAGTTTGTTCGGGGGAAAGGTAAGCGAGGGTACCTTCCAAAACTTGGGGATTTTTAATCTCTTGGGTTTCTCTCGGCAGTAGAGAAGCAACGCTAAAGTCAATGAGTTTGATTTGTTTGGTGTCGGGATGAATAACAATATTGGCTGGCTTGATATCTTTGTGGATTACCCGATGCTGATAAAGTCCGTTAATAATGTCAGCTAGTTCAAGAGCGATCGCCAAAAATTCACTGAGTTCTAGCGAACGTGCTTTAGTATATTCTTGCAGGGAAACGCCGCCAAAATCTTCCATCACTAGTGCGTAGCTATTGCGATACGTTTCCAAACTGTATGGTTGAACCACACCTGGTAAGTCAAGATTTTTAGCGATCGCGTACTGATTTCGGAACTGCAACAGTTCGCTAAAGCTTGGGTAATCGCGGTTCAGGTATTTGATGATTACAGGTTGCTGGTCTAGATTGCGAATGCCTCGATAGACAACAGTTCTAGAACTAAAGTATAGTTGCTCAACAACTTGGTATCCTTCTATCACAAGTGCCAAATCCAGACCCATCATTTATACTGACCTCATCTCGACAATTGGTCTCAAAGACTATAATAATTAATAATTCCCATTAGGAAGTTTTATTGAACATCAAAACTTAATTTTTCATGCAAAATTAAATTTTAGAAGAAATTTGTAAAGTATTAAATAATTGGACAAAACTCACTTACTTGGTGAAGCCAGGAAACAGTGAATAAGAAAATAATGTGTGTAATTAATTCTCTGCCTCAGAAATGTCTAGTGAGGTAACAACAATCATCCGACTAGATTAACAGAATAGTTTATCTCCTACTATTACCCTGTGGGGAGCATCCCACTTTTTTGCATGTCATTGCGAGCGAAACAAAGTGAAGCGAAGCAATCGCAAAATCTTCAACTAAGAGCTACTCCATGCGATTGCTTCGTCGTTCCTTCTCGCAATGACAGTTATTATCTCATTGAAAA
>NZ_JAVRBR020000046.1:0-138569 GCF_034531165.2 Dendronalium sp. ChiSLP03b
TTAAAGTATTTTCTATACCTCAACTTTCTACGGGATTTTCTGACCTGATTAGCATCATGAATACTTTGCACAATCATCTATTTTTATCCCTTTGGTCAGACTATTTCTCTTTTTCCTCTGCCTAGAGTGACTAAAGAAAGATACTGCTTTTATTAGCCAAGCAAAAATGGGTGGTACTCGTTTAATACCAGTATTACTTGAAAAAGTTGACCTACCGCTATTTCTTGCCTCAATTCAATATGTGGATTTTAGTCAGTCGTATTCTGAGGGTATGCAAACACTTCTCCGTGTTCTAAAGACTTCATCAGGACCCAAGTTACAAGAGTTTGTTGCTGTTGATGAGCTTGCAAAGCAAGTTGCTGGGGAAATAGCAAAGATATTAGGGCTTGAGCCTTCAAAAAAGCTCTCAAAAACAAATCCACAAGTTGAGGATCAACTTGTGTTTGTAATTATCTCTTTCCTTGACGATATGGAGCCGATCTTCGAGGGCATTCAGGAAGCCTGTAGCGCTGTTGGTCTTACAGCTAAAAGAATCAAAGATGTTCTAGGTGATTACAAAATTACAGACTGTATTATCGAGATGATTCAGTCGGCTCGTTTCATTGTTGCAGATCTTACACATGAGAGACCAAATGTTTACTTTGAACTCGGTTATGCTCGTGGAGTTGGTAAAACTGTTATCACAATCGCAAGGCAAGAAACCAACATCCATTTTGATGTCAAAGGCTGGACTTATATTCCATACATTGATTCCAGAGTTCTCGAACGAGACCTAAAAAAACGGTTGGAGTATGAGTTAAGTATTAATAAAAATGAGTATTTGTAGCACTAAAGCACAGAGTAGATTACACAAGTTGATTTAAGAGGATAATCGGTATTGGTCAGTTAATATTTGAACATCTTACATAGAAGAGGATATTTGAGCGATGCCTGCGGCAGGCTGCGCCTACGCACTTTGTAAATGAATTGCAGCAAGAATTATTTAATCGCAGTTTACCGCACCATAGGCACAAAGGCGTAAAGTATTGATGTGTATATTTGCGTAAGATTACTCTCTGCTAGGCTCATGTGCGAAATAAGCCTGTCATACTTAGACCAGTAATTAATAAGCCAACTAATCCCAAACCATTCAACATTGGATAAATTGCCTCTAAATGCAAAATTTCCAGCGTATGCAGTCCGAGGATAAATTCGCCGAACTCATCTTGATGCAACCATTCATGGGCAATGGTATAGCCCATACCAGTTAGCACAGTCAAAAACAAGGGTAAGCATAGGACGATCGCAATCTGGCGATGATAACGCCGAAACATCCGACTCATAGACAATCTTTGGATAAGTAACTTTCAGGTTATCAGGTTTGCAGCGCGTTGAAATCGAAATCTGAATCGCAAACTCCCAAACCTCTCCCTGGATACCACCATATTTTTCTAGAATAATTTGCTGAGCGATCGCGCTTATCATCGCAACCTCAAAACCCTAGTAATTAACCACAAAGACATATTTTTGTGTATGCTTTGTCACAAAATGTCTTAGCGGTATTATTTTCGGGAGTAAACATGGAACGTGCTATTTCCGCGCTGGGAATATTAGTTTTTATCGGCATATCCTACGCCCTATCTATTCAGCGTCAGGCAGTGCGATGGCGAACAGTGGCATGGGGCTTAGGACTGGAGTTTGTATTTGCCTTAGTAATTCTGAAAACTCCTTGGGGTTTAAATGTGTTTAAGTCTTTAGGGAATATTGTCAGCAATTTTTTGGCATTCTCTGATGTTGGGGCCAAATTTGTTTTTGGAGATAATTTTAAGGAGCATTTATTTGCCTTTCAAGTGCTGCCCACAATTATCTTTTTCTCTGCTGTCATCAGCGTCTTGTATTACTACGGCATATTACAAAGAGTAGTGAATGTGGTGGCCTGGGTAATGATCCAGACGATGAAAACATCAGGTTCTGAATCTTTATCCTGTGCGGGTAACATCTTTTTGGGGCCAACAGAGTCAGCGCTGATGGTCAAACCTTATGTATCGAATATGACGCAATCGGAACTCCATGCGTTGATGACTGGAGGTTTTGCCACTATTGCGGGTGGAGTTTTAGGGGCGTATCTTTCGTTTGGTATCCCACCAGAACATTTGATTGCCGCATTCTTTATGACTGCTCCCACATCATTGGTAGTATCAAAACTGCTGTACCCCGAAACGGAAATATCAGAGACAACTGGTAAAGCAAACATGGATGTAGAAACCAGTTACGTGAATGTAATTGATGCTGCTACTACCGGGGCGATTGACGGCGTGAAGCTAGCAGTTAACGTCGGGGTAACGATCATTGCCTTTTTGGGATTGCTGGCTGCTGTGAATGCACTGTTGGGATGGTTGGGAGGGCGCGTTGGTCTAGAGCAGCTATCATTGCAATGGATATTGTCTTTTCTCATGGCTCCCGTGGCATTTTTGATGGGAGTACCTTGGAATGATTGTAGGCAAGTAGGGGCGTTGTTGGGTACAAAGACAATTCTCAATGAGTTTATCGCTTTCTTAGATTTGAAGACACTAATTGAGAGTGGCAAAATTTCTCAGCGGGCAATAATTATTGCTACTTATGCACTGTGTAATTTTGCGAATATCGGTTCAATTGGAATTATGATTGCTGGCATTGCAGGGATGGCACCCCAACGTCAGCAAGACTTAGCTCGTATGAGTGTTAGAGCGATGATTGGTGGATTACTTGCGAGTTTTATCACTGCTTGTATTGCTGGAATGCTGGTGTAAAGCAGGATTATTTTTGTTTTTGCTTGGCGTAACCTAATCTCCAGTTACTAGGTTGTTCTAACTGATCTCCTTTGCCTTTGAGAATTAACTCAATAGCAACTCGCGTGTTAAAGTACCCTCGCAATAGGTAGTATCCAGGCTTGGCATGAATTCCTTCATTAAAGCTACTGACACTTAGAAGTAGTCCGCAGTAAGTTCTCTCTCCAGGTATTTTTAATGTGACAAAATGATCGCTGCGGTATCCATCTGGAATCATAAAAATACCGTAGACCTGATGCCGACCTCGCCAAGGCTCAACTACTATTTTCTCAGGGTACGAGTAGTATTTTCCTTCTTTTGAGGAAATAAATCCCCATCGGCGGCAACTAACTGTAGGCGATCGCTCTACGATATCCGATATGTAAGAAAAGCCCAGAACGCCAACTAAGCTCAGTACAAATAATAGATAGAATACTTGTTTTCGCACTTGTTAGAATCCTAGACTACTGATTTCCGTTATATTTTAGCTAGTTATCGCTGCGAGTTGACTTTTGGCAAATGTGTAGTACCCGCTCGGTATCTTAGTAAACTTTGCGATCGCCACAACTACAACGGGAAATATTACTACATGGATTGCATGAGGTAGTTGTGATAACTTGTGTATTACCCGCAGTACAAATTGAAAAATGGCATACATCCTATCTTCAATATGGGGCAGCACAGACATTCGTAACAGGATGGAGAATCTCAGATGGTTAAGGTGGCATTGCTGATTGGGGTTAGTGAATACGGGAATGGTCTTTCACCCCTACCTGCGGCTTCCAAAGATGTCGAAGCAATGCGCGAAGTTTTGGAAAATCCAGAAATCGGTGGTTTTGATTGGGTGACACCGCTCATTAATCCTGAACGACAAGCAATGGAGGAAGCGATCTATACTTTGTTTGTAAATCGCAACAAAGATGACCTCCTGCTACTTTTTTTCTCTGGTCATGGAGTTAAAGATGATGGTGGCAATCTTTATTTAGCAACCCGTAATACTCGCAAAGAGCAAGAAGCACTCGTTCAGCCAACAGCAGTAGCAGCGAATTATATACAAAATATTATGAGCAATAGCCGCTCAAAGCGACAAGTGGTAATTCTTGACTGTTGCTTCAGTGGTGCTTTTGCCCAAGGAATGACTGCCAAAGATGATAGTTCTGTGCCTGTCAAGCAACAATTAGGTGGAGAAGGACGAGCTGTTCTCACATCTAGTACATCAACACAGTATTCGTTTGAGCTTCCGGGGTTTGACCTCTCAATTTATACCCATTTTTTAGTTGAGGGTATCAGGACGGGAATTGCAGATCGAGATCGGGATAGTGCAGTTTCTATCGATGAGTTACACGAATACGCCAGAGAAAAAGTTCAAGATGCTGCTCCGGGTAAAATGAAACCGGAAATTTATCCAATTAGAGAAGGTGGTAAAATTTTACTGGCTAAAGTTCGAGTTGACGATCCCACGCTGAAGTATCGCCAAGAAGTTCAACAACGCTTGAGAGATGGTAAGTTTACTATTACAGCTCGCAAGCTTCTTAACCTGAAACGAGAGAAATTGGGACTGTCTGCTGAAGTTACTGCTGCTATCGAAGATGAAGTTCTCAAACCCTACCACGAGCATAAAGCAAATTTACAGGAATATGAACAGGCATTGTATGAGGAAATTCAACAAGAGTTGCCTCTTAATGAAGCCACTCGCAATGATTTAAAGGATTTGCAGCAAGAATTAGGACTCACAGATGACGATGTAGCAAGGATTGAAACTCGAATTATTTCACCTATAGAAGCAGTATCATCCTCAAACTCGGTAGCAAGTTTGATTAGTCAAGATAATAGCAGACACACTATTGTGCAATTGAATGAGCTAGAAAATGTCTTTGCCAAAGATGATGATTTGCCAACCGTTGTACTGCCAATACAGTTAAGTAGCTTGGAGGATGCTGGAGGCACTGATGTGGGTCGTCAACGCCATCACAATGAAGACTGCTTTAGCATTTACACTAAATTTGACAAGCCACAATTACCGAAAAACCGAGTCTTACAAGCTCATGGTTTGTATATTCTTTGCGATGGTTTGGGTGGACATGCTGACGGTGAGATAGCCAGTAAGTTGGCAGTCAACACCTTACAGAAATACTTTCAAGAACATTGGATTGCCAACCAACTACCAACGGAAGATAGTATCCGTCAAGCAGTATATTTAGCTAATCAGGCAATTTATCAGGTAAATCAACAAAATGCCCGTTCTGGTGTCGGGCGCATGGGTACAACCTTGGTCATGCTCTTAATTCAAGGCACGCAAGCAGCAGTTGCTCATGTAGGAGATAGTCGCCTCTATCGCCTGACTGGTAAGCGGGGACTGGAACAAATCACAGTAGATCACCAAGTTGGTCAACGCGAAATTGCTAGAGGAGTAGAAGCGAGTATAGCTTATGCTCGTCCAGATGCTTACCAACTGACCCAAGCCTTGGGGCCTCGGGATGAAAACTCAATTAATCCCGATGTGGAATTTTTTGAGATCGATGAAGATAGCCTCTTCATTCTTGTCTCAGACGGTCTATCAGATAATGATTTACTAGAAATCCATTGGCAAACTCACCTACTTCCCCTGCTGAGTACTGGGGCTAACCTGGAACGAGGCATCACAGAATTAATTGATTTAGCAAATCAATACAATGGCCATGACAACATTACTGCTGTACTTGTCCGGGCAAAAATACATCCAAAATTATCATAATTATTACAGTAACTATAGAGTTTAGCGAGTAAAGTTATAGTAGAGTAACCTCTAAAACAATTATATCGCTCTTCCAAACTCAAATCAATTCAGCCTCTTCAAATATCTGCCTTGTTGTTAACTCCAAACTTTGAAGTAACTCATCTACAATGGGTGTATTATCCGTGTAAACTTGACACGAACCATCCGACAGAAAAACTCTAATATTTATTGCTTCCGGATCTATAACCCAAACTCGTAACACACCTGCTGCTAAATAATCCTTAACTTTATCTTCCAATTGCTTCATGGTTTGGTCTGGAGAGATAATTTCAATTACCAATTCTGGAATTGCAGGACAAGCTTCATTACGCTTCCAACTTGAGGGTAAACGTTCATAGGAAATATAGGTCAAATCTGGTAAAGGAACCCAATCTTTACCTTGACGCTTTAAGAGAATTGCCCACTCTGCAAGGACTCTACCTTTGCCTTTACACCATGCACGAATGAGGATTAGCAAGGCGGCTTGTAAAGTTGAATGGAAAAATTTTGGAGACACTTTAGGGGTTGCCTGACCATCGACAAGCTCATAGTATACATCTCCTTCTGGTAGTGCCAGAAACTCTTCTAAAGTGAGTTGACCTGCTATGTTAACCATAAGCTGTACAAAAAAGTGGCTAATAACTATCTTAAACTGTTAAAATCTGCTGTGGTGTTAGAATTAATTCCGGGAAAGTCAAAGACACAATTCGTTCAGTACCGAAAAATTCTCTTCGCTCATATTCTCCTTCCTTAAGCAATAGAATAGTAATCTGAGATTTTTGAAAGTCTACAATCCAATACTCAGGAATTCCTATAGTTTTATATTCTTGCTCTTTAGTTTGATAGTCTATTTTTTTGCTGCTAGGGCTAACTATTTCCACAACCAGTAAAGGTGCATCTCTCAATACAGCTGCTCTAGTTTTATCTGCCTTAACCTTAGCCCACTGAGCTTGAGTGACAACACACAAATCAGGGGTTCGAGAACGGTCTTTTCCATTTGTAAGATTGATACCTATATAAACTCCCGCATCACGTTTTACTATCCAAGTTTGACCTTGTTTGCTAATTTCTGCTCTAAATGTGTCAGACAGAAAATCAATTACATCTGAACGATCGCCTGTTGGCAGTGGAATTATTACCAATTTCCCATCAATCAACTCATAGCGGTTATCAGTCCCGTCATCGTAGGTCAAATACTCCTCAAAACTCAGTTGTACAGGTGTCTTAGTCATAGAGTTAATAACTTTGCCTAATACTCATATCCTATCCAAGACAGGAGTGTGAGGCTGTAACTGTGAAAATTTATACGACAATCCAAGCGCGATCGCTCTCATCTTGTTAAATTAACAAAGGATATTAAGCTCAAGGCAAGTTAGCTGCAATCGACGATGGTATCTATTTCTACGCGCTTCTCGGATGTTCAAAACCATTGGGCACGCCTATTCATTGAAGCCTTAGCAGGGCGTGGCATTTTGAATGGATATCCCAATGGGACTTTTCGCCCGGATTATTCAGTCACTCGCGCTGAGTTTGCTGCGATCGTTGCGGCAGTCTTTACAGTACCTGTGAAGCGGCAGTATGTCCCCTTTGTTGATGTCCCTGCTAATCACTGGGCGGCAAGTGCTATTAAAAAGGTTTACGAAACAGGATTTCTGGTTGGATACCCTGATGGGCGTTTCCGTCCCAACGACCGCATTGCCAGGGGCGATGTCTTAGTTGCTATGGTCAATGGCTTGGAGATTGCCACCAAGGTAAAGCCAGACTTGCTAAGTGCATTGCCGCAAATTTATCAAGATGCAGCTAAAATTCCTGCCTATGCCAAAAATCAAGTGGCTATTGCTACTAGTGCCGGATTAGTTGCTAGCTACCCGAATATCAAATTACTGAACCCGACTTTAGCGGCAACTCGCGCAGATGTAACCGTGATGGTCTATCAGGTTTTGGTGTATCAGGGGCAGGCTGACAAGATTGCCTCTACCTACCTCATAGTACCGCCAGCATCAATACCAATACCAACACCCACGCCAATACCAACCCCCATCCCAACACCAACACCCACGCCAACACCGCCTGGAACTGTCAAGCTAAGTCATCAGCGAGAGTTCCGAGGTGCGTGGGTATCAACCGTGTGGAATGGTGACTGGCCATCCAAAACAGGACTTACAGCTGCACAACAAAAAGCCGAACTGCTGGAAATTATTACTCAATTACAAGCGCTAAACTTCAATGCCCTGATCTTGCAGGTGCGACCGGAGGGGGATGCCCTGTATAATTCCCTATTAGAGCCTTGGAGTGCTTGGCTGACAGGAACTCAAGGGAAAGCACCAGAACCATTTTATGACCCTTTGGAATTTGCGATCGCTGAATGTCATAAACGCAATATTGAAGTTCATGCTTGGTTCAACCCTTACCGCGCCAAGACTAGCACTCAGGGTGCGCCCAATGTTCGTCCCCACATAGCTGTAACTAATCCAGAGGTAGTTTACCAATGGGGCAATCAACTGTGGATGGATCCAGGCATAAAAATTGTTCAGGATAGAGCATACAACGTGATTATCGATGTTGTACGTCGCTATGATGTGGATGCCATTCACTTGGATGACTATTTTTATCCCTATCCCATTGAGGGTAAATCTTTCCCTGATGGCAATACCTACGCAGCTTACAAAGCAGCAGGTGGTGGACTGAGTTTAGCTGACTGGCGGCGTGAAAATGTTAATCAAATGGTGCTGCGTCTATCTCAGGGAATTAAAGCAACAAAATCCTACGTGAAATTTGGCATTAGTCCTTTTGGCATTTACCGCCCTGGACAACCATCAGGAATTACTGGCTTAGATGCCTACAGTGTGCTGTATGCTGATTCCAAGAAATGGTTAGAGCAAGGCTGGGTTGATTATTTAGCCCCTCAACTCTATTGGCGCACCGACCAAACAAAACAGAGTTACCCCGTATTGTTGAAATGGTGGACAGAAATTAATCCCAAGCGGCGACACATTTATGCAGGTAACAACATTGGACAACTAGATGGTAAAGCTTGGAAAGATGAGGAGATTGAAAAGCAAGTTAAAATTAGTCGCAACCTAGTAGCAGATTTGTCACTAGGAAATATCTTCTTCAGTATGAGTTCTATCAATGAAAATCGCCAAGGCATTGCTGACAAGTTCAAAGAATCGCTTTATTCCAAACCTGCATTAGTGCCTACTATGTTGTGGCAGGATGCAGTTCCACCAGCTCCCCCCAAAGAACTGCGATTCATCAGCCCTAAACTTAATTGGCTACCTGGTGACGATCGACCAGTTCGTTCTTGGACGCTTTATCGGCAGAGTGGGGATAGTTGGATTCTTCAGCGAATTTTGTCTGCTGGTACAACTTTTGCTACTGTTCAAAGCGGAACTTATGCTGTGTGTGCAGTAGATAGATTAGCCAATGAAAGTGCGGGTATGGTGATTACAGTCAATTGAGTTCTTTGTACATTCGTAGATTGAGGAATGTAACTAAGCTGGCAAAACTTTGGCTCTTTGCTCAAAGCTTTTGAAGTCTATTACTTTCGATTTTCTAGCAGCTTCCCAAATTTCATTCACAATCTCTGTTAGTGAGGGTATGACAAGTAGAACGTACTGCCCTACTTGCTTATTACTTTTGTCTGCTACTTTCATGGCTGTGGGTAAATTTTCGCCAAAGTCTGACCAATCTTGCTGAACCCAAAAGACTTCTTCGCCGATAACGACTAACTGCTTATCCCTCAAACCGTTATCATAACCGCTATCATCTAAAAACTTTATTATCTTTCTGACCGTTTGTAGAGAGACGTTTTTTCTTAAATTTTTGATGGCTCGTATTTCCAGAAGCTGCTCCCAGCTAAAAATTACAGTTGGTCTTGCATTACTCCCAAATCTGTAAGGAATGACTAGACCTACCTTCTCCAGGTAGGCGAGTCGGCTGGAAGTACAACCTGCCAGATGTATTGTCTCTTGCCTTGTAAAACCTGACATCTGGTTCATGCTTGTTACCTTATCTACTTTCGTACTTCACTTCCGGCTTTAGTCTCTTAGAGCTAGAGTTTGCCTTAAATTATACCAAAATTACAACAAAGTAGGATTTAGTATCAATAAAAGAGTAATTACAAAACTTTGTTACATAAAAAACTAATTTTGTATAACAAAGTGATAATATTAAGCGATATTAATATAATGAAACTTCATCAAAATTTTAGGTGTCAGTTATGTCTCACTTATTAAGTCAAGTAAATACAAGCCATAACTAGCACTATTCATGGAGTTATAACCGACTCCATTAGCTGCTTTGAACTACTATTTTTTGTCTATGGCGATTACAAGCGATCGCTTTTTTCGTGGATTTCCAATATAGTGGTGACAAGTGGATGTCATATTGGTAATCTAAAATACATCAAATGACAATTATTGTTTCTGTAGTAAATTTGACTTTAAAATGGCTGGACGGGGACTTATTTATGTAATTGAAACAGCGCGGCAAGTGTGGAACATGGAGCCACACCGCGACGTGCGTATTCCCCCAGCCTTAGATAGTGACCGCGAACCAATACCAATTGATGCCTTATGGACTGATTATGCTCTTCGTCCTAACGTACAAAATTTAGCATTTATTGTGCAATCAGTTTCACAGGCAAATATTGAACAATGGAAACAAAGGCTATCTCGTTACCCCGTTCGTGCGGGGCTGTTAGTATCAGATGAAGTTTACATCCTTCAGTATCTTGACACTTCAGGTAGGTTCGAGCAACGGGAAATAGAGCCTGATTCCCTTGCGGTGGAGCTTGCCGAACCAAGAAGTAAATTATTTTCACCAAAAGCTCTAGCAGAATTTCGGACAGGTCAGCTAACGCTTGCAGATTTAGAAGAATACCTCACAGAGCGGAGTTTATCTTTTCTACTTCGGCAAAGAGCAGAACTTGATCGAGCATTTCAAACAGCTATTAAAGGAGTGCTTGAATATGTTGGTTTACCTAATCAACAAACAAACCCACAAAGTTACCTATCGTCACGTACAGAAATAGCAGGCCATGGAATTCGTGTTGCGATCGCATTTATGGCAGCAAGAATTTTACAAGACAAAGGTTTTTTTGGTTCTGACTCTATCCCAACTAACGATCCCCAGGCATTGTTGCATCTAACTGTACCTCGTGCCAATGGTTTTTTTAGAAAAGCACTTGAAGAGTCAATACCTAATTTAACCGATCGAGTTTTGCAGCATTTAGGCGCTCACTTAGGTAGTCAAGTCAGCTTTGCTTTGGTAGATCATAGAGATGTAGGGCTATTATACGAACGTGCCATTAAAGAATTACCAGACTATGTAAGTGGTAAAAAATGGACTGACTTACAGCGACACTATACTCCAGTTGCGATCGCTGAACGTATGCTTGAGCTACTTCCTTTAGAAAGGTTACGTCCAGAGGAGCGAGTCATTTTTGATCCAGCAGCAGGTTCAGGCAGTCTGTTGTTAGCTGCTACATCTCGTCTTGCAGGAATGTCTGATATTCCAGAAGATATTGAAAATAGAGGTCTTTATCTTGCACATCACGTTGCTGGTAATGATTTAGATCAATACGCTGATTTAGTAACACAACTTCGATACACCTTAGCAAAAGAGTCATTGGGTAAAGGCGTTCCTTTTCCCTTTCCTTCTCACTTTTCTCATAAAGACTATGAAAAATTAACTAAAGAAAATTTAGGCATTAAGCCTCGTGTTATTGTTGCAAACCCTCCTTTTGCAGAAGATGGCAATACTCAAAAAGCAGCAAAATTTATAGAGAAAGTTTTAAGTTGGTTGGATAAAGATTCTCAATTTGCTTTTATTCTGCCTCAATCTTTTTTAACAGCTTCAACTCATGGCATACCAAATGTAAGGAGTTTGCTAGCTGAAAAATGCCACATATTTGAAGTATGGCAATGTCCAGCAGGTAATGTAGGAATTGATGCAAATCAGGATGTGTGCGTTGTTTTAGGCAGTGTGGGCAAGCCTCAAAGAATACTACCCACTGCTGCACGGGCAATATTTTCTCAAGTTAGGATTCCTGATACTCGTGATAATGGTTTTCTTGGTAAAACTTGGATTACACAATTAAATTCAGAGCTAGATGACTGGGCATCAGTTACATCACCATTCATAAATATCTCTGTTCCAACAATACCTTTAGGAAGGCTTTTCTACGTTTTTAATGGTGTGAAACTAGGTTATTTAGGTAGACAGTATCCACCAGTTGATCAATGTCCAGATGGAGTTAAATGTAAACGTAACTGGCGTTTAGCTTGGCATGACAACCAAAGAATATGGGCTGATCCAGAAAGAATAGACCCAAACGCACGTTGGATTAGATACGGCAGAGATTTTCTTGAAGGAGGTCGCTTCCAAGATGAATCTCTATTGGATTCGCCCAAAGTTTTGGTTGGTAGCGATATCAATCGTGGGACATCAAACCCTTTATCTGCACATCTTGACACAATAGGGTTATGCCCTAATAATCACATATTTTGCATTTTACCCATTACAGAATCCGGTAGACATTACAAAAAGTATAATCCTTGTAAAAACTGGATTGAGTGGGAAACACTTAGCTATGAAGATCAGAAAATTTGGTTACTAGGAATTTTGTCTTCAACAATAGTTGGTGAACTTTCCTTACAAGGAAGAAGTTCAAGAGGGATCACGAAAGACTTATTATATAAGCTACCATTACCATACAGTATTGATAACCGAATTATCCAAATTACTCGTCAAATTCTAGAAAGAGACAAAAACCGCATTCCTATTTTTGAGCCAGATAAACTTCACAGGCGATTAGATGAACTAGTTGAGGAATCTTATGGTAATCCTCCTCGACTTGCAATAGTACGTACAGGAACACCTCCAGAGCTAGGATTGTGGAAATTAGAACAAACAAAGCCTACATTTACTGTACGTGGTCAAGTTTTAGAGATATCCGCAGATAATAGTAAAATTCGCCTATATCTGAGTGGTCTAATGGATGATAATCGGGAAGAATGGCTTCCGATTTTGCCAGAGATTCCCGGTTGGGCGCTTGATGGTACAGTGTTTGAAGCAGAACTCAGTGAAGATGTAGAGATTTTTGCGGAACTTGCTCAACGCCCTTGGGCTATTAGACGCTTTCGCCACACACCTCGTCCCTACTTAACTGACGAAGAACTAACTAAGGAACTAGGGATAGAGATGTAAAATATTTTTATGACTTGTGAGTTAGCTTTTTTACCTGTAGGTAATGCTGATACCATCGTTATACGTGCTGATGGTGGTTCTATTATTATTGTTGACCTTCATAAGATACCCTTTCTTCTTAAATGGTTAAAAAATAATGAAGCAAATACTATTAGCAGAATTTACATAACCCACGAACATCGAGACCATTTTCCGTCTCTAGAGGATTTAGTGACGTTTCTTGATAATTGGTTGAAACGTGGTGGAACAATAGGAACTCTTTGTCTTCCTTACGAAGTTTATAAGGAAGCGAAGAAAAAAGTAGCCGCTAACAGAACTGCTAATAAAAGGCTTGAAGATGCCTTGTTACGTCTGAGCCAATGGGAACAATCAAGAGAAATTATTTTTATAGAAGCTACTCGTGGTGCTAATCCATATTCCCAACAAGATTTAGAAATCCATATTTTACATCCAGGTCTTTTGTACGCTCAGAATCATCTTGTTGATATTAAAGGTAAGGATAACGAAATATCTCTTGTACTGCGTGTCACTTACGGCAATTTTGCAGCACTGCTACTTGCAGATGTTGAGGGCGCTGGACTAAAACAATGTATCAATATCTGCCAACCTAAAGAACTGAGAGCAAACATTGTTAAAATTCCTCATCATGGGGCATACCCCAAAAATGGAGATGAACTTAGGCAATTATTAGAGGCTATTGATGCAGAAATAGCAGTTTTATCTGTTGGTAGTAACAATAATTATGGACACGTTGTACCAGAACTTTTTAGCTTACTTTTAAACCTAAAGAAAGATATATCTAAACGGTTGAAACAATTTATCTGTACAGAAGTGACTCGCTCATGCGTTCACTCAGCTAGTGAACTTACCTTGATGGGTAAATCAGGTTTGCCAAAACAGCAATTATGTGCCGGAGAAATTACTATTCTTGCAGAAACTTCCGGTACATGGCAGCTAAAAACAGAGACAAATCATGAAAATGTAATCTCAACACTTAAATACCCTGCTTGCCAAGGTTGCATTGACCCTGGTGTAGTTTCTATTTAATTGCACAGGAGACGCGATCGCATCTCTAACTTGAAGCCAGTTTCAAACATGTTTATCACGTTTTGCTAGCGTAACAAAAGACCCTAGCTTGCGGCAAATCATTTGGGTATAGTGCTTTGTCCAGCGTCATAACTCACCGATAGAAATATAATTTACTTAATAAATGAATTGTAAAATGAGTGAGATCAAAACACTAATTATCGATAACTACGACTCTTACACTTTTAATCTTTACCAGATGATGGCAGAAGTAAATGGCAAGCCTCCTCTGGTGATTCGCAACGATCGACTAGACTGGCATAACCTAAAAGAGCTAGCATTTGATAACGTGGTTATTTCTCCTGGCCCTGGTCGTCCAGAAAAGGCTAAAGACTTTGGTATCTGCCAACAGTTACTGCAACATATAGATGTGCCCTTGCTTGGCGTTTGTCTCGGTCATCAGGGAATTGGCTACTATTATGGTGGCAAGGTCATCCACGCACCAGAAGTTAGACATGGAAGATTAAGTGACATCTACCACAATGGTTGCGATTTATTCCAAGAAATTCCCACTCCCTTCAGTGTGGTACGCTATCATTCCTTGCTGGTTTCCGAAGAATTGCCTAGTTGTTTAGAAAAAGTCGCTTGGACAGAAGAAGGACTCGTCATGGGGTTGCGTCATCGCCACCGCCCGTTATGGGGGGTACAGTTCCATCCAGAATCTATCCGTACTGAATATGGATACAAACTGCTGCAAAACTTCAAAGAAATTACTGAGCAATTTATCGAGCAAAACAACAGAAATCAAAAACAATTACCAAAAAAAAACAGCAGAAAAGTTTTCCCTATCTCCATTAACTCCTCATCCCAAAAACAAAACCAAGAATTTGAAATTTACAGCAAAAAATTGGGTTACTATGCTGATGCAGAACAGGCGTTCGTTCATCTTTTTGGAGAAGATGCCAACGCTTTTTGGCTCGATAGTAGCCGGGTAGAGCCGGGTTTGTCCCGTTTCTCTTTCATGGGAGGAAGTGGTGGGTCAAACAGCTTAGTGGTTCGCTACCGTACCCAACTCCAAGAACTCACTATCACTCAATCTGGTAAAGTAACACGCTCTCAAGAAAGTATTTTCGAGTATCTCAAACGAGAAATTAATCGCCGCCGTTACCAGTCTGATGAACTGCCTTTTAATTTTAACTGTGGGTTTGTTGGCTATTTCGGTTATGAACTCAAAGCAGAATGTGGGTCTTTGCTAGTACATTCTTCATCCCTTCCCGATGCCATTTTTCTTTTAGCCGACCGGATGATTGCCTTTGACCACCAAGAACAAACCACCTATTTAGTGTATCTTGCTAGCAGGGGTGAAACTGTACAAGCTCAAGCTTGGTTTGAGCTAATAGAAAAACAACTGCGAAAACTTCCTCCCCTTCCTTCTATCGTCACAGATACAAGCTCTAATCCTGTGATTTTCCGCCTCAGTCGGTCATACCAGACATATAAAGATGATATCCACAAATGTCTACAGGAAATCTATGAAGGAGAAACTTACCAAGTCTGCCTGACAAATCAGTTGTACACAGATACAACTCCAGACCCGCTAAAGTTTTATCGTACATTACGTCAAATTAATCCGGCTCCTTACTCTGCCTTTCTGCGTTTTGGTGATATTGCCATTGCTTGTTCCTCCCCAGAGCGATTTTTGCAGATTGACCGCCAAGGATGGGTAGAAACTAAACCCATCAAGGGTACTTTGCGACGCGGACAGACTCCCCAAGAAGATTTCTTACTCCGTGAAAGCTTGCGTCACAGTGAAAAGGATCGTGCTGAAAACTTGATGATTGTCGATTTGTTACGCAACGATTTAGGACGAGTTTGCGAGGTAGGTAGTATCCACGTCCCGAAATTGATGGACGTGGAAACTTATGCGACAGTGCATCAACTCGTGACTACTATCCGTGGTCGTTTATGTCCAGAGATGGCTGCTACAGACTGCATTCGTATGGCGTTTCCTGGTGGTTCAATGACAGGTGCGCCTAAGCTCAGAACTATGGAAATTATTGACAAACTTGAGCATGAGGCACGAGGAGTTTATTCAGGAGCGCTAGGATTCTTGGGTTTTAACGGTTCAGCAGACCTCAATATTGTCATCCGTACCGCAGTGCTAACACCAGATAAAACTTCTATAGGTATAGGAGGTGGCATTGTCGCTCTATCTGATGTAGAAATGGAATTCCAAGAGACTATTCTCAAAGCTAATGCTTTAATTCAAGCAATGCTCCTCACTGTTCGCGGCGAGTTTAATCCAGCTTTGTATAAGATTTTGGGGATGCCAGCAATGACTGCTAATCAACTTGAAAAAGTGCTTTACCAAGTTTGATCTCAGGATTTTTGGCGTAGATAGATTAATATTTCCTTTACAAAAATTTAGATGCCAATCTGATTTAGGCATCTAAAAAAATTCAGAATAACTATTAATAATCAAGAGTAAAAACACTTATTAATAAAGCATATAGAATGGCGATGGTTGCGCCAACGCCAAGGGCGATCGCATTTTACAAGATTGAATATTAACAACCTACGCGACACAGAAATTATTATCTATGTAAGTTAAAAATGCTATGCTTTAGGCAATTTTGCTGGTACTGCTTTGCAATACTTAACTTATTTATAATTAAAAATAGTAAATATAGATTAAAAATAATAACTAACATAATAATTTATGAAGTTTATTGAGCTACATTGATAGTATGCTTAATCATTGAAGCCTAGTTAAAAAGCGTACATAACGAGGAGCAAATAAACTCAATATATCTTAGTTATTTGTCATATATTTGAATGCCAATGACTGATTACTAAGAGTTAATTTGTACCGACTTACTGACTAGGTTGTTGAATAAGGCGTTGAAAACCTCAACTGAGCCTAGTACGAACTAAGTACTAAGAGCAAACAACAAAGCAACCCTAACAACAAGAAGTTACAATGATAGAAAAAATTTTGCTAGCGGTTTCTGGCTTGGGACATGCAGAAGAAATGCTCAAGACATTGAAAGAAATACCATCAATACAACAAGCAAATGTTACAGTTTTGCATGTTGTTCCTGCCCAAAATACTGCTGCTGCTATGACAGGTAAATGGGAAGAGGGTGGTAAAATTCTGGCTAATGCTATTCAAACTTTAAATTTAGACCCTAGTCAAGTTTCTTCAATTTTACGACAGGGCGAACCCAAAGATGTAGTTTGCCAAGTAGCAGATGAAATTGACGCTGACTTAATTATTATGGGTTCGCGCGGACTTAAGCGCTTGCAATCGATTTTATCTAACTCAGTTAGTCAGTATGTTTTTCAACTATCTTCTCGCCCCATGTTGCTGGTAAAAGATGACATTTATGTCAAAAAAATTAGGCGCGTTATGGTGGCAATAGACAACTCTGATGCAGCAAAACACTGCTTGAGTTTGGCCTTATTTTTGTTGAGAGATATTCCAGGTGGTCAATTAATTTTGAGTAACGTTACTACAGATTTACGGGGCAAAACATCTGAAGTAAGTGAAATTAGCCCAGAAAAAAATCCAACTTTGGCAGCAGCAGTTGCGGAAGCGCAAAGACAAGGTGTGCAAGCTCGTTGTTTCACCAGCAGCGGTAAGCCTGGTGAAGAAATTTGTCGCTTGGCAGAGGAGTTAAACGTAGACCTACTATTGCTCGGTTCTCCAGACCGTCGTCCATCAGTGGCTAAAAGTTTTGTTGATATAGACAGACTAGTAGGCGCTTCTTTGTCTGACTACGTTCGAGTCAATGCCAGTTGTCCTGTGTTGTTAGCACGGACAGTTGCTTAATGTCTAAATAAATTTAGCGGTTGATAAACAAAAACCCCTATACCAATGGTGCAGGGGTCTTTTATCTTATACACAAACTCTTAATCTTTTTTACCTTCGCGGCTAGCTGTTTGAATGTACAGAATTATTAAAAACACAGCGGGAACTAGCACGAACAGAATGCTCGCTACGAACCCTAGGTCATTAACTTGCATAGCAAGAAAGCCTCTCTCTAATTTCCAGTCAACAACTTTAGAATAGCATCATCAATGCCAGTATTAGCTCAAATTTTTTACTTACTCTTTCGCAAATATTGCCAGAGAATGAACCTAAAGGATTAAGGCTTAGTTACTACACTTACAGGCCCATTCACTAAAGTTTGACAGGCAAGGCGGTAATTTGCAGGCTTTTTCTTTAATTTCCGGTTTTCTACATCTGTTGGCACAGAAAGATTTTCTATTCCTTCGACTATTTCGACAATGCAGGTGCCACACTGACCGTAGCCGCCGCAATTTGTCATTTTGCCAAGCAATGTATATATGTCAATACCGTTTTGAATCGCTTTTAGTCGGAGATTAGCACCATCCGCCGCTATTACTTCTTGGTTTTCTTTAACAAATTTGATATTACCCATAGCTGATTAATTCCTCGTTGACTGTAAGCGTGTCTGGAAAGGCTGAGTTTTAAACAGACTTTATACCTATCTTACTTAATTCATCGCAATTTATTACAAATTATTAATAAATACAAAGTTTAAATAAGAAGATGCTGCAAAAAAATAGGACAGGTAAAATACCTGTCCCTGCAATTAACAATAAATTAACTTATCTGAACCCAACAGCTGCTTGCCATACAAAAGCAAGCAACAAGAAGAAGACGGGAATAACAGGGAGAACGTCTACCAAAGGGTCAAAGATTTGGTAAGCTTCTGGCAGTTTTGCTAATAAAATTGCTGCTTCCATGTTCGTTTAAATCCACCTAATCCAACACAGCTTTCATAATTGAGATGTATCTTAACATGGTTTGGGCATTGGTCATTATTAGAGACGCGATTAATCGCGTCTGTACAATAGTCGTTTGTCAGTAGTTATTTTTGTCCCTCTGTCCCCCCATCTGCCTCAAGCCAGTGGCCAAATTCTGTAAAAAAGCGATCGCTTAATATTGCTTCTCGGATCTTTTGGGTAAAACGAATTAGTTCGGTAATGTTGTGAATGCTCAATAATGTATAAGCTAAAATTTCTTGCGATCGCACAAGATGAGATATGTAGGCGCGGCTGAAGTTTTGACAAGCATAACAAGGACAAGTGTCGTCTAATGGTGCAAAATCTTCACGAAACTTAGCATTTTTTAAATTCCAGCGATCGCCTTGTACCATCGCCGTGCCATGTCTCGCCCAACGGGTGGGAATCACACAATCGAATAAATCTACACCAGAAGCGATCGCAATTGCCATTTCCCGATAAGTACCCACCCCCATCAAGTAACGCGGCTTTTCAGGTGGTAGCAGTGGTGCTGTCGCTTGCACAATCTGAGCCATCAATTCTGGCGGTTCTCCCACACTCACGCCACCAATGGCATATCCAGGCAAATCCAGTTGAGCTAAAGCCACAGCAGCTTGGGAGCGCAAATCCAAATACACACCACCTTGCACAATCCCAAATAGTGCCTGATCGCTGCGTTGATGAGCTGTAATACAGCGTTCTAACCAGCGGTAAGTCCGATTGGTGGCAGCTTCCACCTCTTGGCGAGTAGCGGGATAGGAAGGACATTCATCAAATGCCATGATTACATCTGCCCCCAGAGTATTCTGGATCTCGATGGAGCGTTCCGGTGTTAAGTTAATGATTTGTCCATCATGGGGTGAGCGAAAAGTTACTCCTTTTTCTGTAATTTTTCGCATTTCGCTCAAACTGAAAACCTGAAATCCACCGGAATCAGTGAGCATTGGCCCATTCCAGCCCATAAATTTGTGCAACCCACCACCTCCAGCGACAATTGCTTCCCCTGGTTGCAGGTGGAGATGATAAGTATTAGATAATACCATTTGTGCCCCAGTGTCTTTAAGTTGGGCTGGGGTCACGGTTTTGACATTTGCTAGCGTCCCAACTGGCATAAATCTGGGAGTTTCCACAGGGCCATGAGGAGTGAAAAATACCCCTGCTCTGGCTTTTGTCTGGCTACAGCAAGCAAGGGATTGAAAAGAAAATATAGCACTCAAGGTAAAAATAATACTATTTCGCTAATTATCAATACACAAAAATTGGCAATCAACTCGTAGTAAACATTTGAGTACTTACTACTAAGTCCTAGCAACTTCCTGTGTACATGGTATGCCATACAAGGCTGCATTCAGTTGTCATAGTCAAAATAGGGGTCAGAATATCCTGACTCCTGATTCCTGACTTCCCCTATTCTAAAATGAGTCAGAACAGTCATCGTCAATTTCCGCATCCCATCTGGCTGAGAGGACTTGCTCCATCATCGCTTCTATGGCGCTGACATTCAAGTTCCGCTCCCTTCGCTCTTGTAAAGGGGTCGAAAGGGGAATTAGCCGCAGACACATACCTTCTTGCATCAAATCAAAGCAGGGTTCTTGCTGTGGAGACTGTTTCAGTTCCAGATAATCAAAACTACAAACATTCAGGTAAAGCGCCCGGTTAGCAACTAGAGTAGACCGTTGTGGATTGGCAAATACTTCCATCACATCTCCTTCACCCTCGCTCTGTGGTTTGCCTTCTTGGGTGTAGATGTAGTGGACTCGACCTAAATCAGTCAGCAAGCGGCGCATGTCGAGCTTATTCACAATAATGCCCGTGTTCACAATGCACGGAGCTGGTATCCTGGTGTCGGGTAGATGATGACTCATAGGAAAATATGAATTGAGCGAAGGTAAGGTACAACACAGCTTACACAATCCATTGAACAGCCTGTTGGCCCCCTACATTTAAAAAAATATCAATTTTGTGGGGCGATCGTCTAATGATTCAGGGTAAGTTATTGGTTGAAAGATACAAAACACAACTCTCTCTAGTATGAGAAGGTAGCTATGCAGGAGGTAAAGGAGCAGAGGGGCACAGAGGTAGAGTAGTTATTTCCGCTATGCTGTACTAGTGAAATTTTAGCTTACTGGATTTTTGAATGTTAGGTTACAAATTATACTAAACATTTTAGATTACCGAAAACAGCATAACAAAATTTTTTGGATGATTCTTTAATCGCAAGCAATCTTATCTAAAGCTTTAAAATTTGCTGCTGCCACTTGTGAGAGCATTGTGAGTTTCATTCCGCTACTGGCTCTTAACTAATATAACTAATATGACGAATCAGCCTTGGTGGTGGAAGTGGGGAGAAAAGCTACTTTTAAAGTTATTGTCTAGTATATTATTTTACACTGCCATTCCCCTACCTTATATAAATGGGTTGGACTTCCAAGAAGTGGCACATCTTGTACCGTTTGTAGGGTTGGCGATCGGGGGAATTTTAGGGTTATGCGACGCGGGAATGAATTATCTGGGTATGCCAGTGCTAACTCGTAGTGCTTTGGTAGTGGGGGTTTGGGTTGCTATAACTGGAGGATTGCATTTAGATGGGGCAATGGATACTGCCGATGGTTTGGCAGTGGGCGACCCAAAGCGGCGATTGGAGGTAATGGCAGATAGCGCTACAGGCGCGTTTGGAGCAATGGCAGCAATCGCTATATTATTGCTGAAAACAACAACCTTAACAGATATCGGAGAAAACCGCTGGTTAGTGATGATGGCGGCTTGCGGCTGGGCACGTTGGGGACAACAAGTGGCAATTGCTCGATATCCTTACTTAAAACCTACAGGTAAAGGCGCATTTCACAAGCAAGCCATTCGTTCATCTAAAGATTTATTACCAGGACTGCTGTTATTGTTCAGTTTGAGTGGTTTACTTTGGTTGCGAGATGGCAAGCACCTATTTTTCGCACTGGGAATGATACTTGCCGGGATTGCGATCGCCACTCTCACCGCAGCATGGTTCAATCACAAATTAGGCGGTCATACAGGAGATACCTACGGCGCAGTCGTTGAGTGGACTGAAGCTTTATTTCTCTGTGTGGTGACCATTTTGGGGAGTTAGGAGGCAGAGGGGCAGAGGGGAAAAGACTATACACAAACTACTCTTTATTCCCTCTATCGCCTCCGCCCCCTATCATCTTCTTAACTCCTAACTCTTGCACAGACGCAATTAATCGCGTCTCTACTACTCAGCACTTTACTTAATTGGTTGCAGCTTTGTCACCTTGAGTTTAAAGTTTCCAACTCCAGTTTCTCCAAATGACCGGACACGAATGATATACGTCCCAGTCTCGTTGATACGGGTAAATAGTAGAGAATTACTAGTGCCGTCGGGGCCATCATCATTTTCTGCTAGTGTCGATCCGTCGGGTGCTAACAGTGTGATGATGCTGTCAAAGTTCTCAGAGGATAGATCGACTGCTAGATTATCGCCTTTGTTCAATTTCACCGTATAATCACGGGCGAATCCACCCTGACCTGTGGGAATATCTTTCTCTGAGAGTGTATCGGCAAGTTCAGTACTGCTAGTAGTTAAAGGAATTGGACTATATAACTTATTTTGAGCAAATGCTGCTCTTGTACTTACGCCAATTGCCAACAATGTGGCAGGAACGATAATTAATTTTTTCAAACCCGCAGCAAATGCTTTATTCATACATTTCAAGTAATGTTCCCACAAACACAGGATAATCAGTCACCTGAAGTATGAAGTATGTAGACGCGGATGAAGTGTAAAGTAAAACCTACGGATGAATCAGCTTACTCTGAGTCCGAGTTGTTACCCTCTTTTTTCATCCTACCCTAGCCTACCTTTTAGGAACGGCAAAGCCGAACGGCAACCCCTTCTCCTTTGGAGACGCTATTGCAAACGGGGAACGCGAACGACTTCGTCGAACATCCTTTATACTTCATCCTTTCTTTGGTCAATTATAGATTTCTCATGGATGGCTTGCCCATGATTTCTTGGTATGGTTATCTTTTACGGCAGTAGCAACTGCTGCTAATCCTAAAACTGCGATTCCACGCTGACGAAGTGTTTGCACGGCAGCAAAGGCAGTAGCACCAGTAGTGTAAATGTCATCCACTAATAAGACTGGGGCATCTAGGCGGCGATCGCGAAGTTCTGGCCCAACAGCAAAAGCTTCAACCAAGTTGTTCTCTCGCTCAGATGCTGATAAACCAAACTGCGCTTTAGTCTCTCGCACCCTTTCTAAACCATTTAGTTTTAATTTTTGTCCAGTTGTTTGGCAAAAACTTTGGGCTATCAATGCAGCTTGGTTGTAGCCGCGTTGTTTTTGCTTGCTGGCATGAAGTGGAATCGGCACGACTACAAGCCGTTTGTCACGATTGGGTGAATTTAACAACCATGCTTCTCCTAACAATTGACCCAAAGGACGAGCCATTTGAGGTTGATTCTCATATTTCATGACTGCGATCGCTCGTTTGAGAGTACCGCCATAAACTCCCCAGCCAAATATTGGTATTGGGTCTTGCCATAAACAGCTAGGGTCTTTATGGTGACAGCTTTGCAATTGTCTGGCACAATATTGACATAATTCGTCATATGTGCTTCTTTGACACAAGGGGCAATTAGATTGGAGAAAAAGGTTGAGTAAGCCTTTGAGCATTCAATTTTTGTCCTTTGTCAGTTGTTAGTTGTTTTTGACCGCTGACCACTGACTACTGACCACTGACCACTGACTTAACATATACGCGATCGCAGCGAGTTGTTTCTACACCTGTTGCTGGTTGGTAGCCGTTGCTTTCATATAACTTGACTGCTTCTACCAAAACGCTGGCGGTTTCAATCCAAATTTGCTGAAAACCGCGGGAGGAGATGGCCGCTTCTAGCTGTTGTAACAAAAATTTCCCTAATCCCAAACCTCTAACGCTGGGTAAAAGATACATTTTGCGGATTTCTACAGCTTTTTCCCCACGATGGACGGGATAGTATGCCCCAGTACCTACTATCTGGCTTTGGTGTTCAATTACCCAGAATTCACCGCCAGCTGCTAAGTAATGTTCCTCTACTTGCAGGACATCTTTGTCCGCGCCGTTGGGTTCCCAACCCAGACCGTATTCTGATAATACATAACTGATGACTGAGGCGGCTCTTGTGCGATCGCTCTCCTCCCAGTTACGAATCAAAAAATCTCCGTAATTGTCTCTCATCACCATTTGTGGGTTAGGTTTGCACAAAAAAATCTTCTGGATCTATATCCCAATTTACTCACTGAATCGCAATTCTTGCGGATTTGATGTCAGGCGGTACTTTTAAGGTGTGGATTCTGTCACTACTGGGACAAGTCATCTTTAACAGAACGGATGCCGCCATATCAATTCTTTGTGTTAGTATAATTCTCATAAGTTACAAGTTACGTAACCCCTAACAGTTACTGCTATTTTATTATATGTCTCCGTCAAATGAAACCCTAAATACAAGGATAAAAGGACGGAAATCTTTGCTTTAGGAAAAAGAGTTAGAGAATTTCAAACTTTTGAGAGACAGGCACAAAAACGACTTGACATCTTAGAAGCAGCCCCTGACAAAGAAGCTTTGAGCAATTACCAAGTAATCGCTTTGAGTCTTTGGGAGGGGATAGAAAATGTCAGTATAGTATGCGAATTAATGACCAATGGAGAATTTGCTTTAACTGACCTGATGATTATTTTAAGCCCTTCAACATAGAAATCATAAATTATCGCAGAAGGAGAGTTAAATGGCGCGTCCACCTATTCACCCCGGAGAAATTCTTGCTGATGAAATTACTGAACTCGGAATGACAGCGAGTGATTTAGCTCGTGTTCTCCATGTTCCTAAAAACAGGATTACCGAAATAATTAAGGGTAGAAGAGGGATAACAGCTGATACAGCTTTGCGATTAGGACAGTATTTTGGAACTGGTGCAGAATTCTGGCTAAATCTTCAGAAAAACTATGAATTAAGGTTAGCAGAACAAACATCAGGCAAGACAATTAAAGAAACCATTCGTCCTCGTATTTTAGTATCTTAAATTGGTAAATTCTGGATATGAATCGCAAGCTCTTATTATCAAACTTTGAGAAATAATATTTCAGGTTTGTACAGCAAAATCTTCTGGATCTATATCCCAATTTACCCATTGAATAGCAATTCTTGCAGATTTGATGTCAGGCGGTACTCTTAAGGTGTGAATTCTGCCAGTACTAGGACAAGTCATTTTTAATAGGTGAATTGGCTCAACATCGACATCAGCATCGATGCAAAGTAAAGTGTATTCTTGCCAAGAGTCGAGTTCTTGCGCTTGTAGTTCCTCACAGATGCGATCGTAACCGATACCTTGAATTAAGACGCGCCGCAGTTCGGCGTTGTCTTCTTCTAAAAGCCATTGGGGTTGCCATTTCTGGGGATGTAGCTTGCCGTATTTCTCAGGAATTTTGACACCGTGATAGTAGTATCCAGTATGCCAGCCATCGGCAAACTGGATTGCTGGTTCGGCTTCGGCGTGTAGGTGATTATCACTGTCTAAACAAATTTTACGGGGGCGATCGCACACTACACAAACTTTCTCAAACGGAAATATCCAACCACAGTTTTCAAATAGCTGATTTAGGCATTGTAATAGTTCTTGTTCTTGAGGGGAAAGTTGATATTGCAATTCACGGACCAATAACTTCGTTGCACCAATGATATTCATAAGGTCATCAGAGGTGATATAATACCCTTCTAAAAATTTAAAATTATTAGTATTTTTTTCATCTTCTTCATATTCATTTTCAATACTATCATCTTCTGTCGATAGTCCCTCTATGATTGACCTTAGAGGCTGCTCTTGTGAAATTTGATTTTGAAGGTGTGAGGACATCAAAAACCACAGAGATTGATTTCTTTGTCCTATGGAATACCAGATTTCACCAAATAAGGACTCTCCCCAGTTTTGTTGTTCGCCTAAGTATGTAACATTGATTTTTGGACTAGAGCAAACAATAATCTTAGGTTCTTCGTATCCAATAACTGCATAGATGGATTTTACTATTTTTATAGCTTTTTGTTCATTTATTGGTACAGTTAATAAAGAATGCCATTTATTTTGCAAAGGAAGCAACCAGCTCGAGTCATATACAATTTGTTCCGATTGGGCAATATCCACTCCCTTGAGATTAGTCAGTCCAGAAAGCACACTCAGGTCTGAAAAGCGATTGCAATCTAAATATACTTGTCCCAAGTTGATAAGACTTGATATTGGACTAAAATCTGAAATTTGATTATAAGGAATACTCAGGTCAAATAAGTTGGTTAGCCCCGACAACGGACTGAGGTTACTAATGGTATTGCTTTCTAGATATAGATAGGTTAGGTTAGTCAGTTCAGATAGTGGACTCAGGTCTGAAATACTATTGTTACCTAGATGTAGTTTAGCCAGATTGGTTAGTTTAGACAGTGAACTCAAGTCTGTAATATTGTTGTAGCATAAATATAGTTCCAAGAGATTAGTAAGTCCAGACAAAGGATTGAGGTCACAAATACTATTACTATTAAGATCCAATACTTTGAGGTTACTCAACCCAGACAGTGGACTTACATCTGAAATACTATTGCCCTGAAGATGCAGTTCTTCAAGTTGGATAAGTCCAGACAGTGAACTCAGGTTTGAGATTTGATTGTAATCAAGACGCAGTTTTCTTAAATTAATCAGTTCAGATAAAGGACTCAAGTCTAAAATGCGATTTAAACCTAGATCCAGTTCTCTGAGTTTAATTAGCCCAAATAACGGTCTTAGGTCTGAAATCCGCTCAGGTTGATACGCACGAAGACGAAGTTCAGTGTAGTTTAATAGTATCCGCTCTGCTTCATAGCAATCTGATGTGCCAGCGATTTCCAGCAACACCTCAACTGTATGCTGTGCCTCAATTGAGAGGCTATCTTTGTGCAAACACCAGTCAGCAAAGCGGCTAAAGTTCGGGGTCTGGTTTGGTCGTAGTTCAGACATCGGGTAGTTGCTGGCAGCGAGACTTTAGCCTACAGTACCCAGATTGCTGAAGATTTCAATCAAATTGCCGTCGGGATCGCGGAAATGAGCGGTTCGTAGACCCCATGCTGGGCGATCTTGAGGTTGAGTCACAATTATGGCGTTATGCTCTTTAAGGTGCTGATATAGCTCATCCACATTATCTACGGCGAAAACTAAAGCTACTTTGTTGTGACATTCGATAGCAGAGGGTTGATAGGCGCTGGGGACTGCTTCAGCCATTAACTCTTTTCTAAACAAAGCCAGCTTGACATTATCTCCGGTGTGCAACTCGGCGTACCAACTATTTTCGTCACCCCAATCAATCTGAAATCCCAGCACATCACGGTAAAACAGAAAACAATCTTTAAAGTTGGAGACTAGCAGCCTGATGTGTGTTAACTGAAGCATCATATCTATCGCATTATTATACTAACTATGAATTCTAGGCTCTGGATGTAACTTTACCAGTAACTCACTTTCGACTGTAGCCAATTCATCAAGCCGTTGCATGACAATTTCCCTGTCAAAGTAAGTATCTGCTAAAACCCAGTATGTACCATAATGCCGCGCCTCTGATGCCATTAAGCCTCGGTAAAACTTGGCTAATTCTAGCTCAGGACAGTGTGTAGCTAATAAGCCTAGGCGTTCGTGGCTACGGGCTTCTATTAAACCAGTGACTAGTAAAGAATCTAAAAAGCGTTCTGGTTCGTGAGGGCGAACTTGGGCTTTCAACCCAGCACCGTAAGGAGGCGGCGACAGGGGCGCAAGGGAGATATTCCGGCGTTCTAGCCACTGATTAACTAGTTCAAAGTGTTCTAGTTCTTCGCGGGCGATCGCAGTTAATTCCCGTACCATTTTAGTATTGGAAGGATAGCGAAACATAAAATTTAACGCCACGCCTGCTGCTTTACGTTCGCAGTGGGAGTGGTCAAGCAAGATGATATCTAAATTAGCGATTGCTTGTTCTATCCAAGCATCACTCGTGGGTTGCTTTAGGGCGTTGATTGTCGGTAACACGGAAGTAAGCACGGGGTGAGAAAACTCCAGAAATTTCAATTTTGCTGATTATCCCAGCAAATTGATTTTAATAGCCGATAGGGCGATCGGGTATATGCCATCAAACCGAGTTGCAGCACCTGTACTCGGTTGTTGAGCAACAGTGCATGGGCTTCTGTCTTATTAAAAATATATTTTGAAATTGAATTTATGGATTTATCTAAAAGTAATGATGACTACAACCTGCTATTGCGCGCGCAATGTGCTGTTTTGTCTCAGCACAACTCTATAGTTCTAAAAACAAACGATTGCAGACTCACATTAATATAATTTTGCAGAATAAAAAATAAATAAATCACCAGGACGTAGGAAATCATTTAATACCCTTACACAAGCTTTGCGGTTGAGAATATCAATCGTACTTGTTTAGGGGGAATTCCCTATCGCTCTGGTGCTTCTTTAGCGGATATTTCCGCTACAAGGGTAAAAGTAAAGGGTGCTGAAAGCATATAACAGCCATCAAGGAATTATTGTATCAAGCCACACATTTTCCTCACAGATTTTGAGACTATTTAAAGATGCGATCGCTTCAGATATCGCTACTCACGGAAGATAGGTTATTTCTGGGATCGATAAATAATATTAAGTGAGAAAAAGGAAACTGGTAAGACAGACAAAGCCTGTGTTAATGCCTTTCCAGCTAGAGTTTGGTCATGAAAACATATACTTCCAAAAAGTGAACAATTTTGAAATATTTTGTTACCAATCAATTGGTTGGCGATCGCGGAAAAATCCCCCAGTAGCGCCGCCATCGGGAGCAGTTGCCAGCCACACAATGGTATCAACTCCTTGTTCTGGAGTTCGTGGTGCTTCTGATCCGCCCATATCAGTTTTCACCCAACCTGGGCACACAGAATTAACTAAAATATTTGTGCCTTTTAATTCACTGGCAAAAATTCGTGTTAGGGCATTCAAAGCTGTTTTGGAAAGGCGATATGCTGGGGAACCTCCTTCCATATCAGTTAGTTGTCCCATACCAGAAGAAACATTCACGATTCGTCCATAATTCTGTTCCTTCATCAAAGGAATCAACGCCTGAGTCACTCGCAAAGCACCATATACATTTGAGTCAATTGTTTGTTGCAATGTGTCAATCTTGGCATTAAAAACACTATTACTACCTGCTTGATTATCAATGTAGATGCCTGCGTTATTTACCAAGACATCGAGTTTGCCAAATTGCTGGCGAATGAATTCAGCCAGTTTCCGACTGCTGTCATCACTAGTAACATCAAGGGGATGAGAAATTACATCTAATCCTTCAGATTGTAACTCCTGAGCCGCAGCTTTGCCTTTCGCCTCATCTCGACTAGTGAGAATTACCTGATATCCTTTTTTAGCCAATTGTTGAGAAGCTTCAAATCCCAAACCGCGATTTCCACCTGTGACAACTGCAACTTTTTTAGTGGTACTCATGGTAATTTTCTCCTGTTGCTCATCAATCGAATTATTCAGAACTAATCAATTACTTCAATGCATACTCAGGGTTATATTCTACTAACTCAATTTCGTTGCCATCTGGGTCATTGACATAAATTCTGTGCTTGGTTTCGGGTGCTGTCATTGTGTAATATTCAATGCCTTCAGCTTCAAGCAATTTGGTCATAGCTTCGCCGTCTTTGATTACAAAGCCAACATGATTAATGCCTATGCTTTCGTAGGGCTGATGCACCCGCTCTTGCTCAGAATCGTTATTCAGGGCAAGATAAAATTGATTATTGCCAAAATGCATCCAGCGATCGCCATTGAATACGCCTTCAGCACGCACATACCAATCAGGAAACAGAGTTTGGTAAAACTTCTTGGTTACATCAATATCTTTGCAACTAAGATTGATGTGTTCAAAACGAGTAAAATTCATATTTTGCTCCTTGTTAAGAAAGAAGGCAGGGGGGTAGAGGGGTAGAGAGGCAGAGAAGAAAACTATACTCATCACTCCCTTGTACAGACGCGATTAATTGCGTCTCTACTCAGCACTTTTTTACCCCAAAGTAATATCCAAAAACATCATGACTACAAAGCCCAACATCACACCTATAGTTCCTTCTTTTTCTAAGCCTTTGCGATGAGATTCAGGGATAATTTCATCACTAATTACAAACAACATTGCTCCCGCTGCAAATGCCATCGCCCAAGGCAAGATAAAATTAGCAATACTCACCACACCTGCACCAATCAAACCACCAATTGGTTCGACTAAACCTGTGAGCAATGTAATCCACAAAGCATAACCTGCTGAATATTTCTCTGCTACTAAAGATAAGGCAACTACTAAACCTTCGGGGATGTTTTGCAAGCCGATTCCCAAGGCTACAGGAATTCCATCAGCAATATTGTTGTTACCAAAATTTACTCCTACTGCTAATCCTTCGGGGAAGTTGTGAATAGTAATTGCAGCAATAAATAACCAAATTCGCTTGAGGTTATTGTGAGTAACGTTTTCTTTGCCTTTGAAAAAGTGTTCGTGGGGCATAAACCGATGGGCCAGTTGCAGAAATACTCCACCTAGCAACACCCCTGCAACTATGATTAAAGCCGCACTTGCTTGGGATTGACCTTGGGCTACAGCTGCCTCTGTACCAGGTACTATTAAAGAAAATGATGTTGCCGCTAACATCACTCCCCCACCAAAACCCAGCATAATTCCCTGTATTCGCTGCGTAAGATTTATTGGCAATAAAATCGGCAAGGCACCGATGACTGTGGCAAGTCCTGCTCCTAAACTGGCCATCGCACCAATAACAAGGCTTTCCATGGCTGGGGTTTTTTATCCAATTTATCTAAATAAATCATAGTCGAAATGATTATGAGTTGCAAGTAATCTTGATAAAAAATGTAGATACTTTTTCGCCTGGGACTTGGGTATTGGGTATTGGAGAGATGGGGAAAAATTCTACCTTGTCTACCTTTTCTCACGTCCCCACGTCATTCAAAATGCGAAATCTAGGAAACCTTTCCTTGAAACTGTACGTTCGCTGATTTGGAGATGGCAAGAGGAATTAATACCTTGAGGGAAAAAGAATAGAACGATTTTTCAATCCAATCCCATTACTAACACTATTTACTGGTAGTGTAGAGAACAGCGATCGCAAGCTGAATTTGGGTGTAGTTACCGTTCAGAATTCAGTAACTCAGGCTGATGTCTTGTCTGTATCGATGGGGTGATGTTTTTAATTGCAGATAGTTGAGAAAATACTCAACAAAAAGACCTGTGTTTTAATGACTGACCTAGCTTTACCAACAACCATACAAAGTATTCTGGACAGCTATAGCGAACTGGATTCTATCTTTGCTGCAATCTTGCCGACACTTGGGGAAGTATTGGAGTGCGATCGCTGTTTTCTATACTTGCGAAATCCTCAAACTCAGCTTGGCAAAGTTGCTTTTTGCTGGCGACGAAATCAACAAATTCCAATTATCATAGACTCCGATTGGAAATTAGAGCCAGTTTCATTACCAGAAGAAGACCCGTTATTTGCTGCGGCACTCCGAACCGACCCTTCCGTTTATGTTGAAGATGTGGAAACTGCCAGCCCAGAAATTGTCAATAAAGAGTTTGAGCGTCGGAACTTTGGACATCGGGCGCTAATTCACGCCCACTTATGTGAAAATGGTCAACTGTGGGGAATTTTACAACCTTGTGTCTTTGGTCAAAAGCGAGTTTGGTCTGAATTTGACCGTACTGTTGTCACGCAACTTGAAAGCCAACTAACACCTTTAGCAATTGCTTACGTCAAAGCTGAGAACGAGATATTTGACTAATCCAAAATTACTCGCTGGCGAGTGGGGAAAGATTTTTTGAGAAATCTTTACATACTTGGCAAAATTTGCTGCGATCAATTACTAGACTCCATTGAAGGCAGGGGGATAAGCGACTATTCCCCGGTAATACCAATTCGTAATTCGTAATTCGTAATTCGTAATTAAGAAAGTCCCATTTAGTCTAGGTTTCTGGGTTTGGATCTGTATCATTATTTTTGGGAAATGGTATAAGTTGTTTGATAGTGTTTGAGTGGCTTGCTCATGAAAGCTTCTTCTGGCACTGAAAAAGGCGGCTTAATACTATAGTGTATCGATAGCTTGAAGCCAAATCGAGTGTAGAAGACAGGATGTCCCAACACAATAATCAGGGATTCTTGCATTGTATCGGCGATCGCAAGTCCAGTTTCAACTAACTGAGTGCGGATACCTTGTCTTTGAACTGTGGGATGAACTGCCATTGGTGCCAGTGCTAAGACCTGTAATTGCTGCTCACCCACTAAATCGACATAGCTGAAGAGAATATGACCGACGACCTTACCATCAACCTCGGCAACTAGGGAAAGTGAGGGAATAAAGCGATCGCTTTGCCGAATCTGTTCTACTAGATATGCTTCATTTTGCCTTCCAAATGCTAGCTAATTAACTTCGGCGATCGCAGCTACATCTGCAATGGTTTCAGAACGAATTGGGTAAGGTCGCATAATTATAATCCTACAGAAAATAATACCAATTTGAAAAAAGCATTCGACAGATACAAAAGGCGCAAACCAATATACAGCCTGACTTTCCTAATTACGAATTACGAATTATATAATTTACCTACCTGTGCCAAATCCATATTACCACCGCTGATAATTACACCAATTCTTGCGTCTGGTGCTGTCACCACACCTTCTAGTAACGCCGCAGCCGCCAATACTCCTGTAGGTTCAACAACTATTTTTAGCCGTTCCCACAAGAAAAACATGGTGCGAAGAATCGCTTCCTCAGATACCGTCACCATATTATCAACGTAATGCAATACCAAGGGAAAGGTAATTTTACCAAGGCTGGGAGTACGAGCGCCGTCAGCAATAGTATCAGGATTATGGACAGTTTGCAGGGTTTTGCTGTGAAAGGAACGAGTAGCATCGTCTGCTAGTTCTGGTTCTACTCCAATTACTTGACAATCTGGTGAAAGTGCTTTGGTGGCAATAGCACAACCGGAAATTAATCCGCCACCGCCACAACAAACTAACAACAAGTCCAATTGACCAACTTCTTGGATGAGTTCTAAAGCTGCTGTACCTTGTCCCGCCACTACATGCGGATGATCGTAAGGGGGAATGAGTGTCAAACCGCGATCGCTAGCTAAAGTTTGCGCTAATTCTTCGCGCTTGGTTTCTTCACGGTTGTACAGAATCACCTCTGCACCGTAACCGCGAGTAGCAGCTTGCTTCACAACCGGAGCATCTTCAGGCATGACAATAGTAGTGGGAATATTCAGCAGTTGTCCAGCCAAAGCGATCGCTTGGGCATGATTTCCCGATGAATAGGTAATCGCGCCTTTTTGTTTTTGTGCTGCTGATAGCTGTGCCAGTGCATTGTACGCACCTCTAAACTTAAACGCCCCCGTGCGTTGAAAATTTTCGCACTTAAAAAACACTTGACTATGGGTGCGATCGTTGACCATTCTAGAAGTCAGCACAGGCGTGCGATGAGCAACACCAGTAAGACGTACTTGAGCTGCTTGTACTTCAGTTATGGTGATGGAGTTAGGTTGTGACATTGATGGCAGTATTAAATATTCTTGCTCTTTATTCTCAAACGAAACAGAAATCATGCCAATCAACCACCAGTTAATAGCCAATTTTTTGATATGTATCTTTGACGAGCATGTATTTCAGATGTTGGTTAAGACCATCAGTAGAGGTGCTGATATACTGAATCTAATCAGTTGATTCTCTAGGAATTTGTAGAACTGTGACAAGTCTGTCAAACATCTCCAACATTGTGCCTGAAGTAGAAAGTGATGGTCTAGGAGAGATTGACGACCTTGATAGACAATTACATTATCACTTTGAAAACAAGTTTGTGGTTCAGCCTTCGCTTACCCGACTTTTAGTGAGCTTTCAGGCTAACAAAACTAGACCTATTTATCGGTGGTACAAATATAAAGAAGCTTTCTCAGCCTCCCTTGTCGAACTTTTGTGTCAGAAATATCAGATTACTCAAGGCAAGATTTTAGATCCCTTTGCAGGCAGTGGAACTGCATTGTTTGCTGCTAGTGAGGTTGGAATCGATGCTGATGGTATTGAATTGTTGCCCATAGGTCAACAGATAATTAATACCAAAAGGCTTTTAGATGTTGAATTCACCTCAGATGATTTTGAAACGCTAAAAATCTGGTTAAGGTCGCAAACTTGGAAACAGTTTGAGAAAAGAATCACTCTGCCAGAGTTAAGAATTACCAAAGGAGCTTACTCCCAAGTAACTAAAACTGCAATTGAGCAATATCTAGCAGCTTGTAATCAGGAAAATAGTAGAGTTCAAGCCGTTTTAAACTTTGCTTTGCTGTGTATTTTAGAATCTGTAAGCTACACACGTAAGGATGGACAGTATCTTCGTTGGGATTATCGTTCTGGTCGTGGGCAGGGGAAGAGGCCTTTCAATAAAGGTGAGATTCTAGAGTTCGACAAAGCTATTTTTAATAAAATTAACGAAATTATCAATGACTTAAAACCTTCTATACAACAGATTGAGCTATTTGCAAGTAAAAGAAATCAAGGTCAAATCTATCTTTGTGAAGGATCTTGTCTTCAGATAATGCCACAGTTAGCTGATGCTTCATACGATGTAATTATCACATCTCCGCCCTATTGTAATCGATACGACTATACTCGCACCTACGCACTAGAATTAGCTTTACTTGGTATTTCGGAGACAAAATTAATTAGTCTTCGCCAGGAAATGCTAAGTTGTACAGTTGAAAATCGTCCGAAAGATTTATTAGGTATCAATCCTGACTGGAATAAAGCTTTGAAGATTGCTGATTCACAAAATCTGTTGCAGGCTATCTTCAAATATTTAGATAACCAAAAATCACAAGGTTTATTGAACAACAACGGTATACCAAGAATGGTAAAAGGCTACTTCTATGAAATGGCTTGTGTAATCCAAGAATGCTTTCGTGTTCTTAAACCTGGAGCATTTTTATTTATGGTAAATGATAATGTGCGCTATGCAGGTGCAAGCATTTCAGTGGATATGATTCTCTCTGATTTTGCCGAACAATTAGGTTTTACTGTTGAAAATATTCTGCTTCTGCCAAACGATAAAGGCAATAGTAGCCAACAAATGGGAAATCATGGACGCGAGCCTTTGCGGAAGTGCGTTTATGTATGGAAAAAGCAGTAACTTGAATGTCTATGTATGCTTATCGTAACCATCTTCAATCCATTGACGATCTGGTAACAACTTACGAAGCTACCCGTGCAGGTTTTGTCGCGCTTGCGCTTGAAAAGAATCGGCGTGCTACACCTTACATTGCAGAAGCAAGGGCACTTCAAGAAGCTGCTGGTGAAGCTGAGAGTCCTGCTGACTTATTAAAAGTCAAGGGCATTGAGATGGGATTGTTAACGGCGGCTGGATTATCTGACAAATCCTTAGCACATCTAATGTCAAAAGACAAAATTGAAGCCATAAATGGCCTTATCAAGAATTTTCTTGAGCCAGCAGGTGCAAATTTTGTGGAGGAATTAGTCTTTAGATTTTTGCTGACTCGTGGCGATACGCTTGGTGGCTCTATGCGTAACGTTGGAGGAGCATTGGCGCAAAGAAAACTGACTCGTACAATTCTTTCAACTCTGACAATTGCTGGTAATAAATACTACTGGCAACACTCAAAGACTAAAAAGTGGATAGCCATGACAAATAATGACTCAGAAATTGAGTTGTCTTTACGTGGAATAAGCTGGGAGAGTGAGATTGGTAGTCGTACACTGATTTACAATCTAACTGTCCCGTTAGTCAGGAGTAATGTGGATCTTTGTTTATTTAACCTTGCTCCGGCAGAGTTAGTAGCTAATAAGCATAGCGCAATTGAACCATCTGTAGTTGCGCCGTATGTTATGGCGCTTGGTGAACTTAAAGGGGGTATAGATCCCGCAGGCGCAGACGAGCATTGGAAAACTGCACAAGCTGCACTAAATCGCATACGTGAAGCATTTTCCCAAGTTGGGCATTCACCTCTTACTTTCTTTGTAGGATCGGCAGTTGCAAAAAGGATGGCAGGTGAAATCTGGAATCAACTGGAAAACGGCACTCTCACTAATGCTGCCAACCTAAATGAGGAAAACCAAGTTGCATCTATTTCTCGTTGGTTGTGTAGCTTATAAAAGCTCCAGCTACCTAACAACTGTAATTGCAGCCGATGATTTAGATATCTTAGTGTGAGAGCGTTTATACAAATCGCTGGGCAAATTCACACATCAAATCTACTCTTCCCTTGCGTAACATTGCCGGGTCTAATCTTTCAGTAGTATTACAAGTCATCAAAACGACTAACCGCTGCTTCATTTGAATACCAGAGTCATCAATAACACTTTGGTACAAAGTCCCATCCAACAAACTTAAAATATGTTCTGTTTTGTTATTGTATTGTGCTACTTCTGATGCACGGTTTTGTGCCAAGTTATCAGCTTCGTTGATGATAATACAAATCCGCTCTATATAAGTTGGTGGCACAAAGTTAGCGATCGCATCATGATCTAGAATAAAAATTACATACCCTAAAGGCACAAGAATTTCTTTTGCTACTGCTTGTGTCCATGCAGTTTTACCTGTACCTGGTTCTCCGTGTACCACGACTGCTAACTGATTTTGATTGAGAACCGCTTGTTGTACTGTGTCAGTAAAGTTTTGAATATCTGCGGGAAAAGTCCGAATCGGGAATTGACTATGAACTTTACCTACACGACTTTGATAGCCACTGAGCATAACTGCTAAATCATAAGTCGCTTTATTAATTAATGGCGATATGTCTTTCGACATTAAAGTATATTGTCGCCGTCCGCGATCGTAAGATTCAATTTGTAGCCAAATATCATATTTTGACCAGTAAGCATAAACTGTATTAACAACGTCTAGACGCTCCCAACTGATAAATCTATTTGCCGGAAGATAGAAATCTCTTTCTAAATAATACTGGGTAATAATATCGGGGCACTCTAATAGTTGTAAAACTCTCAATACAGTAATTTCTTGCAGTCTATTAAGAACATAATCAATAGGAATGCTACTACGACTAACAAATTGCACGATAGGCGTTTCTGTACTTAAAACATCTTTATAGCGATGGTCGGGTGACTGAGGGTCAGGCGTAATATAATTCCAAAATTTTTCAACTTCGTAGCGAGTATTATCAGAAGCTATGCTTAGTAAGTTAGCCCACCAAGTATAATTGTTGCGTCCCAGTACTTCAGCAAAATTACTTGCTAGATTAAAACTTTTTTGAGTTAATTCGTGTCTATCATCGCACCACAACTGCCATAAAAATTCCCAGTCAAAGTCTCGCTGAAATGGTCGCCAACCATTGGCAAGTAAGCTTTGACCTTTATTATTTGCCGGATTGTTATCATTATTTCTAAAATAATCAAATTCCATATTTTGTATGAGCTTAGACTCTTGAAAATAAATTTATCTTAAGATGAACTACTAGCCTACAAATGACTAGAGCAAAAGCATCTTTTATTTAAAAGGAACTCTATTAGATAGTTAAACACACTTTTTCAAGGATGCCTACTTCTAATTTTTACGTAATTTTCCGGATTTTTGAGTATGGTAGGACTATCGGCGATCGCAGCAAGGTTTGGCATTAATTTTCAACGACAATTTAGCAATGCCTGATTTAATTCATAATATATTACATAATTTTACATATAAACATGTAGTAGGGCGGGCAAGATAACCACCCTACCAGAAGTCTAGTGCAGTTCGGTTCCATCCTTACGAAGCAGATAGCGATCGCTGATTAATTTCAGCACAACTCTACCTATTTCTGGATGAGTTCTTTCGAGTAAAGGTTGCACTACAACACCTTCCATTATGCAATTTGAACTGATTACACTATCGATATTGTTGAACTGAGATATAGCTTCCCAACTGTAAGCACCGATATAAAGTACAGGTACTTTTGGCAGATTGAAATCCTCACAAAATTCTACGAATTTAGTGTAATTGAGAAAGTGATTGCCGTAACGCACAGCAAACAAAGCAATGCCGATTTTGCCATTATTTAAACCATATTTAATATCTTGTACGCCATAAATTTCCCCAAATACCTGGGTTCCTGATGGCAGTTTGTGCAAAGCTGTATTTTCGTTATATGCTCTGATATAAACCAAATTTTTATTTGCTGCGTTGTTTTTCCAGAAATAGTTGTGACTGCCAATTTTTGTTATGCCATCTGCATCCACTAAGACGGTAAAGTTAGTTCCGTGTAACTTTTCTGTCACAACAATTTCTTCGCCTTCTATCAGCAAATCTTTGTACCGCTTCATGTTTTCTGGACTAGGAAATTTGTAATGTCCAATAGGACTTTCCATTTCCCCACTCATTCCTTGAGGAATCGGATATTCATACTTCGTTACACCAAAATATTCGGTGTAGTCATCGCCAATATTGCCTATAAATTTATCACTTACAGGGATAAGCAAACCCTCAGAAAAAATTCCACGTAATTTTGCAGCACGTAGTTTCTTAGAGTAGTAAGGACGAATACCAAATTCATCTAAAAAAATCTCTGGGATAACGCTATCAACAGGAAAGTAAAATGCGAAATCTCCAGGTTGAAAGTGACCCTTGGCAGTAACAACCTGATATGCCATACCTGTGAAAGAAGCAATGTCTAACCTATCAGCATTAGGGTGAGAATTAACGCTCTCTATTTTAACTACTTCAACTTTAAATACGCTCATAAATCAACTATTTGATAAACGTGGAAGTATATTGAGTGGTTTTAAATTAGGTGATATCCAGTTGTTACGGGTCTCAGAGAAAATTAGTACATCTCGACTATAGTATTCCAAAGGTAGATGAGATAGTCAAATGTGCAAAATAATTCCACTCACAACGAGGTAAAGTACAGTTAGTGAATGTATTGATCGGGTAGTTTATTTCATCAATTGTTTGATATTTGCCAGTTAAATGAGTCATTTTATTTTAGTTATTAATAACTTTAGCTCTAAACTCAAATTAGTATTTTATATATTAGTGAGTACTTACTATAAACTAAGTTAAGAAAAATATAATTTCTCTTATTCACTTTATACTACAATTATACTACAAAAGAGTCAATAGTTTTGGAGAATTCAGCAAAAATGCATCAATTCTTCTCCACTCGTCTTCAAGCTCAAACGAGTAAAATCCATGTTTAGCGGCTTGTAGACCTCGATTAAATACAGCCTCACTCAGCATTTTTATTCATTACACTGTATCTTTAAATCTACGGAAGACAAGTAGTAATATGGATACTAGGGTTAATTCAGATTTTTTATATAAAGTTATTATGAAGATATAAAAAAAATATTCTGTAATTTTGCTTATAATCGAGAAGTATCTGCTAAACCTATTAACCTAAAAGTTTTCTTTCCTATACACTTGTTGTATGGATAAGGACTACCAACTTGCAGCAGCGAAATCACAGCTAATCCTAAATGAGATCTACCTTAATTGCTCGCGAGATGCGCCGTCTTTTTCATCAAAGACGATAAATCTCAATTGAAACCTCTGGAGAAGAGATGTATCTGGCACATTCATTTATGAGTGATGAAAAGAAGCACAACTTTCAGCAGCCATTAGTTTTGGCAGTAGAAGATCATGATGATAGTCTATTGTTGATTAGTTATGCTCTTGAGTCGCTTGGCTGTAGATTCATTTGTCAGGCAGACAGTTCGGCAACGCTAATAGTGGCAAAAGAGTATCAGCCAGACTTGATCATGTTAGATATTCTATTACCAGGCTTGAGTGGAATCGATGTTGTGCGTCATTTGAAGCAAGAACCCTTAACGCGAGAAATTCCAGTCGTCGCAGTCACAGCTTTAGCTACTCGAGAGGATAGAGAACGTATTCTGATGTCGGGTTTTGACGACTACATCAGCAAACCTTACATGATTGAGGATTTAGAGGCGATTATTCGACGTTTACTATATGAGAGATTAGAGTCTCACTCGGTTTATGAGTTATGTCAGGATTAATTGTTGACTGATGATTGATGAATGCTAGTTGCTACCCTATAGGAACGACTTCGTCGAAAGGGAAGCCGCGCAGAGCGCTTCTACAAGTTGCCTTGGAAACCCGTCTAATGCAGTGGCTCCTCAACCGTTCTTTGGGAGTTTTATGGTGAATACAGTGCCTTGACCTAGTTCAGAGGCAACTGTTATTTTACCACCGTGCCCTTCGACAATTCGGCTTGATAGGTGTAATCCCAAGCCACTGCCTGAGCGTTTGTTTCTACCTTGGCGAAACCGCTCGAAAATGCTTGCTCGATCTTCGGGAGCAATTCCATAACCTGTGTCTTCAACTGTGATGATTATCCAATCTTTACCCTGAGAATCGACTGATTTTTCTGAGATCCGGATTTTTACGCCGCCAGTGTCTGTAAACTTAATGGCGTTACCAATTAAGTTGTTAAATACACGCCGGATTTCCAAGGCATCGCCCATCATAATACCAACGTCTTCTTTTTGTTGATTTAACTCACTAGTATCTATTTTCAAAGTCAAGTTTTTTTCACTAGCAAGAGGAGTTAGTTCGCTAACTACTTCTTGAATTATCTCTAGCAGATTACAGCTCTCCCAATTTAGTGTCTTTTTACCTGCCTCGAAACGATAGACTTCTAGCAGGGTATTCACCATTTGCATTAAATTTTGGTTACTGCGAATCATGACTGCGATCGCCTGTTTCATTTCTGGCGAAATTTCGCAGAAAGTTTCTTGCTCAAACAAACCAAGCATCCGATCGGCTGCTACTAAAGGAGTTCGCAAATCGTGCGTTAGACGGGAAACAAAGTCTTCTCGTTGGCGTGCCATCTTTTTTTGTTCGTCAAGACTATGCTTTAAACGCAAAAGCGATCGCACTCTTGCCAGGAGTTCATCAGTATCAAATGGTTTGCGAATAAAATCATCGGCACCAGCATCCAAGCCTTCAACAACGCTGGATTCGTGAAAGGCAGTGATCAGCAGAATGGGAATGTAGCTAATGGCAGGATTCTTGCGAATGCGACGTGTGACTTCATAACCATCCATCCCTGGCATCATCACATCTAAGAGAATTAAATCAGGTGGAGATTGTTCAACATGCTGCAAAGCCGTTATGCCATCTGCTACTAGGTCAATCTCATACCCCTCACTTTCTAAAATAGTCTGAACCAAAATGAGATTATCTCTAGTATCATCAACGGCGAGAATTCGATCGATTTTAGAATTTTCTACAACAGACATGATTTACAACTTTATATGAGTTTTTTATAATAATTTATAGAGCAGTTTTAAATGAATTACGAAATACCCCTCCTTTGTCTTGCTTATCTAAAGTTTAAGATTCGGATGTCCCATCGAAGCCGTACTAGATTGATGCGGATTCTGAGCCAAACAAACAATGCCATCACCATCCCAGTGTAAAGATCCAATTCCATCTGCGGTCGATGATGAAACTTGCCGTGGTATTTCAATTCTGAACATTGACCCGGCCCCTAATTGACTTTCTAAAAAGATTCGGCCACCCATCATTCGCACCAGCGAATCAATGATTGCCAAACCCAAACCCGTACCTGGATATTTGCGAGTGATACTTTGATCGACTTGGCGAAAGGCTTCAAAAATATGTTTGAAATCTTTGGGAGCTATACCTATACCAGTATCTCGAATTGCAATCGCTACTCGATGTCCTGAAATCTCTTTGACATCAACCCAAATGCTACCGGACTCTGTGAACTTAATGGCGTTGGAAAGTAAGTTCACTAAAATCTGGCGCACACGCACTGGGTCATTAAATAATAAAGGATTTTCTAAGTCTATTTGAACTAGCAAAGACAGTTTTTTGGCCTCAGCCAAAGAACGCATTTCTGCTACAGTAGTATTTATTACCTTTGTTAAATCAAATAATTCTGGCTTTAGTTCTAGTCTTCCTGCCTCTAACTTGGAAAAGTCGAGAACTTCATTTAATAGCATCAGCAAATGCTTACCATTGTTAAGTATACGCTCTACCATATCTGTTTGCTGATGTGTCAGTTGAGCGAACTTAGGACGCAACAATATTTGAGAAAATCCAATGATGGCATTCATCGGAGTTCGCAATTCATGAGACATGGTTGCCAAAAACTGGGATTTCAGTCGTGACGCTTCCAAAAGTTTGAGGTTTTGCAACTGAATCTGTTGCCTTTGTCTCTCCAGTTCTTGGTTTTTACGAATGAGTTGCTCGTGACTTTCTCTAAGCTGCTGATTTGCCAAAGCTGCCTGCATTTCAGCGCGATGTACCCGAATGGCATTCCGCAAAATCTGAGCCAAAGTTGCTGAGGATACCCTAGACTTAGAGAGATAGTCTGTAGCACCAGCTTTCATCAAAGCTACAGCGATTTCTTCGTCACCTTGAGCTGTCAGGACGACTAAAGGAACTTTGATTTCTGATGAACGTAGTTTTTGGATCAGCGTCAAACCGTCACGATCTGGCAAGCGATAGTCGAGAAAAACGCAATCATAGATGGTATTCCTCAAGGCAGAGAGCGCATCATTCGCATTACTCACCTCAGACAATTCCATGCAGACTCCTGCTTTAGCCAGAGCTCGACGCACTGCCATGCGGTCTACTTCATCATCGTCTACAACCAAAATTTTCAGCGTCTCTTCCATCGGTTTTTCTTTTCGCTGCCAAATACAGGTTGGTGTATAACATTGGTACTTTCAAACTATCCAACTAAATAATTTTATATTTTTTAGATGGGGTTTTGATTAATGCTTACCCCTGATTTTGAAGTCTTTTGTAATCTGAAATGTAAAGGTCGAGTGAAAACCTATCGGTATATGCTTCACGGCTAACGGCATGAAAATATCAAATTTGGAGATATTCGTGCCTTATTCCTTTATAACTGGAGTAATTTCAGATTTCATACTTCTTATTTCAGCCTTTAGCTTGACTAGGGTATTTCACACAATATCCAATATTTTTTGAGTGCTGCCATAATCTCAACAAAGTTAGTAAAAGTTACAGGTTTCAGGATATAGCCCGCAACATTTAAGTTGTAAGCTTCCACTCTGTCTCGATCTTGGTTTGAGGTCGTCATCACAACTACAGGAGTTGCTTTCAATTGCGGATCTGAGCGTAATTCTTGCAGTAACTCAATTCCACCCATTTTTGGCATATTCAAATCCAGCAAAACCAAGCGCCGCTCCTTAGGTACTTTGGGGGGCTGACTATTATTGCCGCGCAGCATATTCAGCGCCTCAAGCCCATTGCCTGCAAGATAAATTGGATTGGTAATATTAACTTTCATGAATGCCCGCTTGACATTCATCACATCAACTTCATCATCCTCCACTAATAGTATGTTGATTACTCGTTCTTGCATTTCCTTGGTTCGCATCCAGTTTGTAAATTTATCCTCAATCTAGTTAATCAACTAGAATATTGGAATTACAATTTAATCAGCAGCAGCTAATTGTTCGTGGCTATTAAATAGAAAAATTAGCAGAATAAAAACTTCTATCTGCCAAGACAGATGAAAATGTTATTAAGTAAAATAAAACACCTATCGACCTCAATACATATTGTAAATGAGTATGTTAACACCCGTCCTCAGCCATTGGTGAGAGTTGGCAATTAACATTGTGTTTCATAAGCTGGAGCAATTTTACTCATCTGGCTGCTTAGGCCAAGTAAAATGAAAAGTACTGCCAGCGCCTGAGATAGAATCGAGAATAATCGTACCTCCTTCGGTTTCAACAATTTTTTTGACGATCGCCAGACCAATGCCAGTATTTTCTTTGCGATCGCGGGCTTCCAAAGTTTGGAAAATCACAAAGACTTTCTCGTGATATTCCGGAGCAATACCAGGGCCATCATCTGCCACCGCAAATTTGTAGTAACGTCCTTGGTCTTGCACAGATATTTTCACTCGACCATCAGTGCGGGAATGATGTTTAATCGCATTATCAATCAAGTTGGCAAATACCTGTTGTAGTGGAAATCGCTTGGCGAATAGGGTCGGCATTCCTGGGGCGACCTCGATACTGAAAGTTGCTGGCGGTTGCAATGAATCAATTACTTCTTTGAGTAATTCGCCAACATCTACCAAAGATGATTCTGTGTGGATGCGCCCAACGCGTGAATATTCTAGCAAACCATTAATCAGAGCTTCCATGCGGCGCACTCGTCCTCGCAACAGCTGCATCTGATGCTGGTTTTCTGCTGGTAGTTGTTCGGCGAGGTCTTCTTCTAACCATTCTGAAAGACTGGCGATCGCTCTTAAAGGTGCTTTCAGGTCATGGGAGGCGACATAGGCAAACTGATCTAATTCTTGATTGCGCTTTTGCAACATGGCGGTGGTTTGCGCCAGAATTGTGTTAGAGCGCGTTAATTCTTCAGCTCGTTGTTGCAAAGTTAGTTCTGCAAGTTTGCGATCGCTGATATCAATACCTGAGCCAATATACCCAGCAAAACTACCATCTGCATTGATCCTAGGCGTACCCGTATCTAAAATCCAGCGATATTCACCATCAAAACGCCGCAGCCGATACTCCATAGTGAAAGTTTGTCGAGCATCAAAGGCTGTGTAATATATCTCCAAGCAACGCTCTACATCTTCTGGATGCACTCCCTGTGTCCAACCGTTGCCTAGCTCTTGTTCCATTGTACGTCCTGTGAATTCTAGCCAGCCTTTATTAAAGTAATTACAAAGTTTGTCCAACCCAGACATCCAAATCATCACGGGTGCAGTATCTGCCATTGTATGGAAACGTTCTTCACTCTCCTGTAATGCTTGCTCTGCTTGTTTGCGGTTGCTGATGTTCTCAGCTACAGCAATGAAGTACTTAGCCTTTTCTCTATTGCCATGCAGCAAATCTCGATTGGTTTGTCTAGTAGCTTCTTCCCGCACCAATGAAACCGTCAGATGAATCCATATCGGCAAATTATCTTTGCGGATGAAGCGTTTCTGTTGGGAATAAGTCTCTATTTCACCCGCTAACAGTTGGCGAATGTAGTTTAAATCGATGTTCAAATCATCAGGATGAGTAATTTCCTGATAAGTCAGACCTAAAAGTTCTTCGCGGGTATAACCCAAAATCTCAGACAACTTCTGGTTCACTCTTAACCAGCGACCATCTAATGATATGTGGGCGATGCCAACAGCAGCTTGTTCAAAGGTTGCCTGAAATCTTTCTTCGCTCTCTTTGAGTAATTGTTCTGCCTGTTGGCGCTCAGTAATATCAACTACCGTGCCAATATAGCCGATCGCCTCACCATTAGCACAAATCTCTGCTTCTGCTTGTGATAATACCCAGATAATTTTGCCGTCAGGATGTTGAAACCGAAATTCATAATTAAAAGGACTGGCATTTGGCAAGATGCGTTGAACTTCTGCATCTATTAAATTCAGATCTTCTGGATGAACAGCAGTTCGCCAACCTCGACCAAGGGCCATTGTTAAAGAGATACCTGAAAGTTCAGACCATCGCTGATTCACATAAAGGCAGTTACCTGACAAATCTATGCGAAAAATACCAACAAGAGACATTTTAGTGAGGATTGCATATCGGCGCTCATTTTTTTGTAATACTTGCTCAGTTAGCTGACGCTGACTAATCTTCTCAAATACATCGACGCACCAATTAGGTAATCGAGAAATACAATTGTCAAAGCTACAAGGTTTATCAATTACCTTATGACTGGTAAATCCACTTAAATTTAACGTTGTTTGATTTATTTCAATTGAAATGCCATCAGGCTTCACTAATCCCATGAATTCAAAGGTCTGATTTAGGATGGCAGGCAAGTATTGCTTACTTTCTCGTCTGGTCTATTTAACTTGTTTCGATTTATGCTTTTAGAGCGGCTGTTTTTCAGGCTTTAGCATATTATTAAATTATGTAAGGAAGTGAGTAATCATAAGTAATAGCTAATGGTTATCCTAAAGTTTGAGTTCGTTTCAATATTTCACATTTCCTCGTAAAATAGCCATATATCTCCAGCTAGATTTTTAACTATATTTAGGAGGAAAAAATAGCGAATTGATTATTTCTATCGGTGGATGCAGACTGGTTAATAAATCATCTATCTTTGGTTTGGGAAAATCATAGAAGCTGCTTAAAAAATATCGTAGTTTGCATAATGCAATCACAGAGAGCGAGTGTAACAATGAGTGAAATAAGCATTATTTTAATTGAAGATCATGACCTTACAAGAATGGGACTAAGAGCTGCTTTACAGTCATACAGCGGTTTGAAGGTGATTGGTGAAGCAGCAAACGCCACCCAAGGACTAAAACTTTTGGAAACAGCTAAGCCAGATGTAGCAGTGGTAGATATTGGCTTGCCTGACATGGATGGCATTGAACTCACCCGCAAGTTTAGGCGCTACCAAGCGGAGACTGGGCAACCAGCAACCAAAATTCTCATCCTGACAATGGATCATACAGAGGATGCAGTACTTGCTGCGTTTGCAGCAGGAGCAGACTCTTACTACATGAAAGAGACAAGCATCAACAAATTAACAGAGGCAATACAAGCAACTTACGGTGGTAACTCCTGGATTGACCCAGCGATCGCCAATGTAGTATTGCGGAAGATGCGGCAAGGTATTCCCGGAGAAAGCCAACCATCTGACAAGCCGAAGACAGTGAAAATCGAGGCATTGGCAACGGAATACGAACAAGTTTTGGAAACCTATCCGCTGACTCAACGCGAACTAGAAATTCTGGAGTTGATAGTTGCTGGCTGTAGCAATGGTCAAATAGCTGAAAAACTTTATATTACTGTGGGTACAGTTAAGACCCACGTTCGTAACATATTAAATAAACTCTGTGCTGATGACCGTACCCAAGCTGCTGTCCGCGCTTTGCGTTCTGGTTTAGTAGCATGATAGAGAATTAAAAATTAAAAGTGTAAAATTTTACATTTTTAATTTTTAATTGATTTGTTTTCACCCCAATCGTTCCAGCAAGCACTCAGCAATACGTCGTGCTGCTCCCGGTTTACCCATCCTTCGCATACCGTTCTCAGCGATTATTTGCAAACTATCAGGTTCTTTAAATAGCGATCGCATCACATTGGCAACTTCTATTGGCTGCTCGACTAAAATCAAGGATGGCCCCAAAAGACGGCTTTGAGCTTCAGCAAAGGCAGGGTTGTATTGGGGTCCATCACCAGGAATGGCGATCGCAGGTTTACCTAAACCGACAAATTGTTCTGTTGCTGTACCTGCCATGGCGATCGCCACATCTCCCCAATGCAAACATTCATTGTAGGCTTGTTGTGTAAGTAGCAAATATGCATTTTTTTGCTTAAATATCAAGGTATTAGGATCGGGAAGTAAGATAGGTGATTCTGAGTGGAGTTGCCAACCCTGAGATTGCACAGTTTGAGACAAAATATTACAGTCCAAGCCAGGAGCGATCGCACCTAAAAAGACTAAACTTCCAGAAGTGTGAAAAATTGCATCTCGCTCTTGGAAACTAGCCATCAATGCAGACACAGCCAGCATAATTACTTTCCAGTTAGTATATGCTTCTGGCGCACGGGAACCAGGAAGCAGAGTGATAACTAGCGGTCGAGCTAATTCTTGCTGTTGGACATCGGCACTATAAAATTGTTGGGGTGAGACAGTTGGCTTTAAACCATCCATCATCGGATTGCCCAAATCAAAAGCTGGAATTGACCACTGTTTCAAGATTTCTGTAGTTAGTGAATCTCTGGGGAATACTGCCCGACAACGGCGACAACTCATCAACCAACGTTCCCAAGGATGATAAATCGAACCAGAAAAGTTTTCCCAACGTGCAGCTTTTGATTTTCTTGGTAATAAGCCAACTTCATTCCGCACGTAGTATTCTGATTTAGCTGTGCCCACAAAGGCATAATTAGCACCACTTAAATTTGCAAACAACAGTGGTACAATATCTCCCACAGCTAAAATAGCCTTCTTATTACCTAACCTTTTTTGAGAACTAACCCAGCGGCGTATAGCTTTAATTTGGCTAAAAGTAAGTTGCAGTAAACCGCCGCGGACATCTCGTATCAGTTCCCGCCCATCCATATAAATAAAGCCGCCAGAAGGCATAGTGCGTACTGAACCAATACATGGAATATGCAACTGTTGATAAGCGCGTCCTTCACCCACCAGAGGTAAAGCAAAGATATCTGGTGGGTTTAATTGTTGCTGAAGTTCCTGCAAAATGCGGACAGCAATTATATCCTCTCCATGACCGTTACTTAAAACAAGTAACTGCAAACCAGAAGTGGTAGCAGGTGTATTAGAGGCTAAAGATGACCGTGATACATCATTCATAAGAAACAAAATATTGAAATGAACGGTCTATTTGGGCAAAGAGGTATAAAAAAAGAGATATTAAACAGCAAAGCTGCTGGAAGTTACTATTATCTCCATTACTTCACCTCAATAAAAATAACTCCCATTTCATAGACTAAATATTATGCGAGTTTCTTCTGCGGCAATTTTTACTTTAGCTACTTTGGCAGCTAGCAATATAACTCAAAAAGTAATGGCTGCAACTGCCACAACATCCTCTTATAAAGAACAAACTAAAAACTTGATAGTTCCAGTGATTGAAGAAACGCCCACACAGGTCAAGGCTATCTCATCCCCGGAAACCCTAGTTGCCCAACAATTTTCTCAAAATCCTGTAGTTGTCCAGTCAAGTGCAAACAACAATTCTACAGTAGCTCAAACGCCAATCAAGGGAAATGCTCCCGTCATCTTGCCTCCATCTCCAACTCCTCCCATCACCCCACCCGCCACCAAACCTCCTACCATTGAAAATGGCTTAGTGGTCACAGCTACAGAAGTGCAGGTAGTAGGGGCTACTGGGGAATTGCAGCAGATTATTCGCCAAGTAATTAAAACCCAAGCGGGTGGAGAAACCAGTCAAAGCCAATTACAAAAAGATGTCGCAGCAATTTTGGAGACTGGTTTATTTGCCAGTGCCAACGTGAATAGCCGCAGCACCCCAGGGGGATTGAATGTAGTGTATCAGGTAAAACCAGTAGTAGTGCGATCGCTGCAACTTTCCGGTGCGAAAGTACTCACCTATCAAGTAGTACAAGAACGTTTCCAATCGCAAATCAACACCGCCATTAGTCCAGCAGGACTCCAGCAAGCAGTACAACAAGTTAACAAGTGGTACGCCGACAACGGTTATAACTTGGCACAGGTGCTATCAATTAAACCTAGCCGTGAAGGAATTCTCACCGTGAATGTGGCTGAAGGCTTGGTGGGTGATATTAAATTTCGCTTTGTTAACGACGAGGGCAAAACTGTAGATGAAAAAGGCAACCCAGTTGGAGGACGCACCAAACCAGATTTCATCCAGCAACAACTGAAGCTTAAGCCTGGCCAAATCTTTCAAGAAAATATAGTACGGCAAGACGTGCAGCAGCTATATCGCACCGGCTTATTTGAAAGTGTGAATGTTGCCCTAGAAGGAGATGCCACGAAAGTTAATTTGGTTTACGAACTTAAGGAATATGGGGCGCGTGCCATTAACTTGGGTGGTAGTTACAACAGCGACCAGGGACTGATAGGTACTGTAAACTATCAAGACCAAAATATTGGTGGTGTTAACGATACTTTGGCTGTCAATGTTGGCTTAGGTATTCGTGACTTCCAGTTTGACAGCAAATTTATCAGTCCCTATCGTTCAAATAATCCCGATCGCTTGGGCTACACTGTAAATGCCTTCCGTAACCGAGAAGTTTCCGAAACTTTTGATGATGAGATTAAGCTAGCTAACGGCGACAAAGTACGCGAAGGTAAGCTTGGCGGTGGTATCAGCTTCCAAAGACCGATTGACGGCTGGGATACCTCCTTGGGCTTTAACTACTCTCGCACCAGTATTCGCGATCGCCAAGGTAATATTACCCCAACTGACGCTCAGGGCAATCCCCTGTCTGTGAGTGGTACTGGTGTCGATGACCTGACTACCGTATCTTTCACAGCCACCAAAGACCAACGGGATAACCCCAACAATCCCACACAAGGTTCCTTACTGCGTCTCAGTACAGAACAATCTGTACCCGTCGGTCAGGGTAATATTTCCATGAATCGCCTCAATGCAAATTACAGCCAGTACGTACCAGTTCAGTTATTTAGCAGCAAACAGCCACAAGTATTTGCCTTGAATGTACAAGCTGGCACCGTCATTGGTGATTTGCCGCCCTATGACGCTTTTAACTTAGGTGGTTCCAACTCAGTGCGGGGTTATGATGGTGGTGATGTTGGTAGTGGTCGTAGTTATGTGCTGGCTTCCGCTGAATACCGCTTCCCCATCTTGCCCATAGTCGGGGGTGTAGTGTTTGCTGACTTTGCCTCAGATTTAGGTTCTGGTGATACTGTATTAGGAGATCCAGCAGGCATGCGAGGCAAACCAGGTCAGGGGTTTGGTTATGGTGCTGGGGTACGCGTTGACTCACCTCTAGGTTTAATCCGAGCTGACTATGGGATTAACGACCAAGGAGAAAGCAGAGTGCATCTCGGTATAGGTCAACGTTTTTAGGAGATTGGGGACTGGGGACTGGCGACTGAGGATTGGGAACCGGGAATAAGTTAGTGGACATTTGAAATTTTCTCCCCCTGCTCGCCCTGCTCCCTCCTCTCCGCTACCTACTGTATTATGAAAAAGACTTTGTAAGTCACTGAAGACTCAGGAATCAGTACTTATCTGCTCACTCAGAACTAAGGACTCAGGACTTAAAACTCTCTATGTTAGCAGGCACAATTTTACAGGGTGGAAAGTATACCCTAATCCAGGAAATAGGGCGCGGTGGCTTTGGCATCACGTTTAGAGCTACTCATCATTACTTAGGTCATGAAGTAGTGATGAAAACTATCAATGAACGGCTGCGCCAACATCCAGATTTTGGCAAGTTTGAACGTCAGTTCCAAGACGAAGCCAGACGATTAGCTACTTGTATCCACCCAAATATTGTCCGAGTCAGCGACTTTTTTATCGAAGATGGGCTGCCTTACATGGTGATGGAATACATTCCTGGGGACACTTTGGGAGATGCTTTTGTCTTGCCAGGGATACCCTTGCCAGAAGCAACAGCAATTCATTACATCCGGCAAATTGGGGCAGCATTGCAGGTAGTACACAACAATGGTTTACTGCACCGAGATGTCAAGCCAGATAATATTATCCTCCGCCAAGGCACTCAAGAGGTAGTACTGATTGATTTTGGTATTGCTAGAGAATTTAACAGCGGTGTGAGGCAAACTCACACAGGTCTGGTTTCTGAGGGCTATTCTCCACTGGAACAGTACCTGAAGCAAGCACCGCGTACACCTGCTACAGATGTTTATGGTTTGGCAGCAACATTATATGCTTTATTGACAGCACAAGTTCCCTTGCCAGCATTGTTGCGCGATCGCGAAAAAATGCCTTCTCCCCGCGAACTGCAACCCCACCTGAGTGCAGCAGTCAATCAAGCGGTAATGCGTGGTATGGCTGTAGAATCACGCTTTCGTCCAGCAACAGTCGCTGAGTGGCTACAACTATTACCTGGAAATGAAGTGAATGTTACACCTCAAGCTGTAGCTACTCACATGGTGCCAACTATCGAATTATCTGCCCAGCAGTACCAACAAAAATTACCTGGAGGAACTGTTCTAAATCGCATTAAGAAGCCATCACCGCTCAATAATGTGACCACAATTGGTAAGAAACTGCAAACTTCTAAAATATTTTTAGGTACAGGTATTGCCCTTGTTGCTGCTACAGCAGGTTTTGGCATTACTAATTTAATTTCTCATTATCAGCAACAGACGTTAGAACAGCAGAAAACAGAACCTGCTGGCAAAAGCCCTACCGTCGATTTTACACCTGTGCCTCTGGGTCAAGAGACTAACGCTGCCAAAGCTTCTCAAACCTCCTCGCCAAATGAATCTGCACCTGTCTCCAACTCCAGGCGGCGCAGCAAGCGCAGCTATTCTAGTAAACAAGAACAATCTCCAAATACTAGTAGCAGCGATTCTACCGAAAAATCGTCGCAACCAAACTCAATAGAATCTTCACGCCGCGATTCCGAAAAACCCTCATCTTCGCCTAGTGTTTCCCCTTCGCCGTCGCTAGTAGAAAAGCTACGGACTATCCGTTCATCTCGCCGTACTTCTCCTGCATCATCATCAGAAAATACTTTGCCCTCTTCTGGAAAGAATTCCACCTCACCCCTACCTGTGAAGAAATCTAATCCTGTAGTTATACCAGCAGCGCCACTACCTGCGGAATCAAAACGGTCAGATCCTCCCGCTGTAGTAGTGCCAACCCTAGAGGATAAGCAAAACTGATCTACTGATAGCCAATCTCAAAAAAATGACAAGCCCCAGGAAGATTCATCAGCTAATAGCGATTAAGAACACGGCTTAAGTAAAATACAAAACCTGAATGCTGAAATTGTACTTTTGATTGTTGACGGGTGAGTAAAAGTCAATAAGTCAGCAAGGTAGATTTTCATTTGTCCTGGCGTACGAAAACTACTTCCTTATAGCCAAGAGGTAAGTTTTTTGTTGTAAGGTGTCTTAGGTGTTTATAGTTGCTAGAGTAAGTAGTTGCACAAAATTAAATTCATTAGTGGAGGGAGGGAACAGGGAACGGGGAACAGCTTGAAGAATGTGTAAGTAGAACGACTGAAATAATTCACGCTATGTCATTGCGAATGGAACGAAGTGAAATGAAGCAATCGCAAAGGTTATATCGATTTTACATTCTGTTACATAGCTAGGTTTATTTTCACCAACTTACTTAATTAATTTTGTTTAAGTACTTATTAGTCTAATAACTTGAAAAAAAATAAATTAGATAATTGCTAGACAAAAAAACTAAAAAATCGAATAAAAGTATAATTCGCTACATTTAAAATGCGAACAATTGCGGAAATTAACGAAAAAATCAGCCGCCAATGTGCGGTAGTATTAACAGTTGAAGAATTAAAAGCACGAGTTGCCGAAGTCGGTGCTACCAAAGTTGCCAAGGAAGTTGATGTGATTACCACTGGCACTTTTGAGCCGATGGAATCAAGTGGTGCAATTATTAATCTCGGACACACTGACCCCCCGATTAAAATTCGCCGCTGCTGGATTGATGGTGTGCCAGCATATACTGGTTTTGGAGCAGTAGATTTGTACTTAGGCGCTAGTTGTGCCGTAGAGGTAATAGATGGTGAAGAAGTCCGAGAACGTGGCGGCGGACATGTTATAGAAGATTTGATAGCAGGCAAACACGTACACGTAAGAGCGCAAGGACAAGTAACAGATTGTTACCCACGGGCAACTTTTGAAACTACAGTTACTCGTGACACGATAAATCAGTTTTATTTATTCAATCCGCGCAATCTTTATCAAAATTTTATTGTGGGAGTGAATGGAGGCGATCGCCCACTTTTTACCTATCTCGGCTCTTTACAACCGCGTTTAGGAAATGCAGTTTACTCTAACCCCGGTGCTATTTCCCCACTACTCAACGACCCCGATTTGCAACTTGTTGGCATTGGTACACGAATTTTCTTAGGCGGTGGTATTGGCTATGTAGCTTGGGAAGGCACTCAGCACTTCCCCTTACAAAAGCGGTTAGCCAATCGCACACCAATTGGACCGGCTGCAACTTTAGCTTTGATTGGTGATGCCAAGCAAATGGATGCTCGTTGGGTGCGGGGTTGTTACTTTAAAAGTTACGGGCCTTCGTTGATGTTAGGCGTAGGCGTTCCTTTCCCCGTGTTAAATGAAGAAGTAGTTGAACACTGTGCAGTCCAAGACAAAGATTTAGTAGCACCGATAGTGGACTTTTCCATTCCTCGGCGCGTCCGTCCCACGTTTGGGTTGGTGAGTTACGCCCAATTAAAATCTGGGCGTGTCACCATTGAAGGCAAAACAGTGCGGGCTGCCCCCCTTGCAAGTATGTTTTTTTCTCGGCAAATCGCCATAGAGTTAAAACAGTGGATTGAAGCGGGCACTTTTACCCTCACACAACCAGTTTCCCCACTTCCGGTAGAGCGATCGTTTCTACCCCAAGATCGGTGGGCGGATTTTTGAGAAGAGGCGGAGGGGCAGAGGGGCGGGGGGCAAAGGAGAAATTGTTACAAGTCTTTCTCCTCATCTCCCTTATTCCCCCTGCTTCCCCTGCTCTTTTACTCCTGAGTTGGTTTTGGTCGTTTGATCGGCTTAGGAGCGGGTGCTTTTGGTATAGGTTTTGATACTACAGAAGGATCGCCGCTTGTTTTCTTAATTGGACGTGGTGTCTCTCCAGTACTACGTCTGGGGGGAAATGGTTTTCTTCCTCCACCACCGCCACCACGAGGACCACCTTTAATAAATGGTGGCCTGCGTTTTTTGGGCAATTCGGCGATCGCCTCAGCGTTTTCTACTACCAATACGTCAGCTTCTCGCTTGACTTGGAAGTCCCAAAACTTACCCACTGCTTTAGTAGTCAGCACACCCCGCAGTTTTAACTTAAAATATTTGGGTTTTTCAGTCGGTTTGCGTGCAGCCTGCTTAATTTTGACGACTAAGCTCTTAGCGTCAAAAGATTGGTAAACTACTTCACCACGAACAGAAAAACCACCATCCGGAATGTCGGATGAGGGTGCTAAGTCGCTGATAGTTTCTTCAGGGTTCTCGGTTATATCATCGGGGGTCTGCAACTCTTGTGACCCAGATTCCTTGTCCTCTTCGATTGCATGTTTGGCCAGATTTTCTGGCTCCCAAACACCTACAATTTGGATGTGCAAGGTGTCATTTTCTTGCCTTGTGCGCGGATAAACTACCCACAGATGATCTTTTTCGAGGTCTAAATGATTCTTGACTAAGCTCATAATCCGACCGAGGAGGACAGCGTTGAGTTCTACACCATCTACGGTCAGCAAGGTACCTTGAGTAAATTGTTCGCTACTGGCAAGGTAGCGACCCCGGACTAACCCAATCGCTCGGTACTGCATCGGTTCGCTGGGAGGTGGAATCGGTTGCTGCCGATTCGCTAAGTTCCCATTTGAGGCAGTCTCGCTAGGGTTAACAGGCGAATTCTCAAGTTTAGGGGACTGGGCTGCTACTGTATGAACATTAGCAGTTGCCTCTATATCGGTTTGAGGCTGGTTGGAGGCATCGGAGGATTCAGGCGAAGGCATCAGGTCGGAATTCATAAAAACTCCTTGCGGCGGAGACACATCCCAATTGTGGGATTTTACGAAAGCAGATGAAAAGAGCGTTTGTGCGGAGTAAAGAAAGTATATTTGCTTTCTTTAAAGTCACATCACGCCTTATACAATCTGCAATACGCTAAATTTAGCTTTATACCATAAAGCTGTAATTTAGCGCCTTAACACTAGTTTCGGAAGCATATCATAGCTACTATTTTGACGGCTCCTCCTAAAGTCATCAATTACTTTAGCAGCGTAAATAGTTATTTGTTATAAAATTCACAGAGCATTGGCGGTATTCCGCAAAGTTTTGGAAATTTTTAACTTTCCGATTTATGTAAATGATAATGTCATTAGAGTTCTGGAGAAGTAGAAAACTGTGTCTCAACCGCGCAACCGTTGGATAGTTCAGATAATCTTGGCGCTGGCAATTCTTGCTTTTGTGGGTGTTTCGGTGGTTCCCATAATTGGAGCATTTAATAATACGCCATCCACAAACCAGAATAATGGTAGCACCAGAGGCAGCTTAGCTTCCTCTGACCAAAAATCAAAATTGGAAGACGAAGTACGAGGTTACGAACTGGTTTTGCAAAGGGAACCAGAAAATCAAACCGCCCTGAAAGGCTTATTACAGGCGCGGCTACAACTCCTCAGTTTAAAACAGGGCGATATTCAAGGAGTGATTGAACCTCTAGAAAAGCTAGCGAAGTTGAATCCAGAAAAGACTGAATACGGAGTGCTACTAGCTCAAGCAAAGCAGCAAATTGGCGATAAGGAAGGAGCCGCCCAAGCTTATCGCTCTATTTTAGATACAAAACCCGGTGATTTGAATGCTTTGCAGGGAATGGTGGCTCTTTTGGTAAATCAGCAACGTCCAGAAGCAGCTATTGGCTTGCTGCAAGACACACTCAAGAATGCAGACCAAGCAAATACAATTCAGCCTGGAAGTATAGATACGGTGGCAGTGCAGGTGTTGCTGGGCAATGTTCACGCCTCGCAGAAACGCTACGCTCAAGCTAACTCTGTATTTGACCAAGCAATTAAGAAAGCTCCCAAAGATTTCCGCCCCGTTTTAGCAAAAGCAATGCTCTTGAAACAACAGGGAAAAGTTACGGAAGCAAAGCCTTTGTTTGATAATGCTGTGGCTTTAGCTCCTGCTAAGTACAAAGACGAAATTAACAAAGCAGCAGCTTCTCCTACTCCGATTCCAGCTGCATCACCCGCACCTGACAGTACTACCAAGCCGTAAGGGAGATGAGGGGGAAAGACTTGTAACAATTTCTCCTCTGTCCCTCCGCCTCCTCACGCTCCTTCTATAGCGGCGATTACACCAAAAATCAGAAACAGGCATCCACCAGCAAAGGTGAGTTGACGTTCGCTAATGCGACCAGCAATCATTTTGCCACCGATAACAGCGATCGCGGCACAAATTGTATGTCCTAAAATTGCACCCGTCGTCACTCCAATGGGATCATTTCCTGCTGCTAAAGCAATGGTGGCAATTTGCGTGCGATCGCCCCACTCGGCCATAAATGTTAATACAAAGGCTTCTGTTAAAATTGCCCAATAATTTTTGTGCTTTGGTAATTGTAAATCTGCCTGTTTTACTGCTGCTTTTGCTTCTTCTACAACTTCTGTATCACAAGCAGCAGGCATCTTCCTAGCTTGATACAACAGCTTAATACCAAAGGCAATGAACAAAACTATTTCAGCGTAGTGAATATAAACTTTTGGCAATAAAGACGCTGTTTGTCCTAATAGCACAGAAAGTATTGTCATCGCGGCTAAAGCGGCTGTCACACCGATGAATACTAGCCGCCGCGAGTGGTGCATTGCTAGAATCACAGCGATAAAAAAGGTTTTATCCCCTAGCTCTGAAACTGTAATTAGTAGTAAACCTGCGGTAAAAGCTGTTAACACTCTCTCAAGCTCCTGAAGAATCGCTGACCGATGTGAAGCTCGATGAGAGTGCAAGACTTCACCAAGCTTCACACTCTTGGGTGTGAACTCAGTGAAGGTCTCGCTTCCAAATATTTATTATTTGTCACCTAAACCAGGCTCATCGCCAGTATGTTGATTCAGGTGTACTGGCTTTTAAATTTTGCCAGCAGCTACTCCCCTTCTATTCGATAAAGATTGTATATCTGTCTTCAATAGGAGTCAAGAGAGTATGCGATCGCCATCAACTCTAACACCCAGTTTTCACGCCAGTCCGACTAACTTTTCGCTTAGTTCCCATAGGCGCTCCGCTTTTTCATCATCGCGGGCCTGGGGTGAAACCTTTTGCACAAAAGATTTGCCATCTTTTTTCTGGCGATTTCCCCAACTCCAATAAGCACCAGATTGGCCGTACTCAGGATCGGCTATTACTGCCGCGACCCGCTCTCCTGACAATTCCTGAGACACATATCCCCCAGTAATGTACTTTTGGAACAATGGGAAGAGTTTCTGGAACAAAGGATAGTGGTTGCGGAATAGCGGTGTTTCAGCAACACATCCCGGATAGAGAGAACTGAAGACGATACCAGTAGACTCGTGATAGCGATGATGCAATTCCCGCATAGTCAGGACGTTACAAACCTTGCTATCTTTGTAAGCTTTGACAGGTTCAAACTTCTTGCCATCAATCATCGATATCGGTGGTTTAAAGCCCTCTGCAAAGCCCTGCAAATCACCCAAGTCTGGACGCGGCGGAATTTTCCCACCCAGTTCGTCGGGGTTGTGGGTCACGGTTCCCAAAATCACAAGCCGTCGTTCTGGGGCAGGTGACTGCTTCAGATCCTCAAGCATGAGGTTGCACAGCAGAAAATGACCGAGGTGATTGGTGGTAACAGTTAACTCGTACCCTTCTGGGCTGCGTAACGGCTCTTTTAATAAGGGCATATAAATTGCAGCGTTGCACAGTAAAGCGTCTAGAGACTTGCCGCTGGCTCGGTAGTTATTCACAAATCGGCGAACGCTTTCCAAGGAGCCGAGGTCGATAAGCATAATGGTGTAGCTGTCCTCGGTCATTCCTACATCTCGGGCAGCTTTTTGTGCTTTTACCACATCCCGGCAGGCCATCACCACATGCCATCCTCTTTCGGCAAGTGCTTTCGCCGCATACAAACCGACCCCCGAAGAGGCACCCGTGATTACAACTGTTGACTTTCGATCCTGTGCCATTCTATTCAGACTCTTTTAACTGCCTTTTACTATCTCCAAAATCTTACATTACTTGAGTTACCACCTCTGATTGTTTGAGATGTTTTACAGTTATTAGAATATTGGAAAAAGTTTTAGCTCCCAAGTAGCGATCGCATAGAGCATAGATGTGACTATCTTTACTTGGTTGAACAAACTAGTATGATTTGTGGAACAAGATAAAGTATTGTAAAACTTCTGTATCAAGCCTTTTTCTCTGTGTCTAAATTACGAATTAGTTATTAAAAACCCAACACTTGTCTTGATTTTTCCAGTACTTCCTTGGGGCGAAATGGTTTAGTTAGATACAGGTCAGCACCAACATCAATTCCTTTTTGTTTATCAAATTCCTGCCCCTTTGCTGTTAACATTATGATGTAGATGTCAATCATTTGCAGGTCGTGTTTAACGGTATGGCAGACTTCTAGCCCACTCATTTTAGGCATCATCACATCGAGAAACACTAGGTTTGGTTTTTCGGTTTTAATGGTTTCGAGGGCTTCTTCTCCATTTCTGGCAGTGAGTAGTTCAACCCCTTCATCTTCTAATGCTTCTAGAGCTTGTTCCATCAAAATCACGATATTAGGTTCATCATCAACAATCAGAATTTTCTGCGTCATATGTTTTCCAAGTTGGGGATTAGAAATTAGGGAGTGGGGAAGGGAAAAGGTTAAAGGGTAAGGGATAAAGGTTAAAGGCTTCGCCTTGGGTAAGGGGTAAAGGAATTAAACAAAGTTCTTCTACTTTCCCCTTTCCCCTTTCTTTGTCCCCAGTACCCAAGCAATTAGCGCTCGGACAGCATGATGAAGAATACATTCTCCAACCCCTTTTCAAACCGTAGGGTTTTCACCAGGTCAGCTTCTTGAGAGAACATAGAATCGAGGATGATCATGTCAGGTTTGGTTGAGAGGGCTTTATTAATGCATTCTTGGGGGTCGGAGGCTTCAATGACGTTGTATCCCTGAGTTTGCAGTACATCTGATATAGTTTTTAAGGTTGAAGCATTTTTATCGACAACCATTACCTTCTTACTGGAAGTGCCCTGAGATAGCAGCGAACCAATTTCGTTGAGGAGTTTCTCTGTGTGAATTGGCTTAGTGAGATAGCGATCGATGCCAATGTGGTAGCCCCGTTCTCTGTTTTCAATAATTGACAGGATGATAATCGGAATATCTGCGGTTTGGGGGTCATTTTTGAGGACGGCTGCTACATCGAAGCCGTTGATTTGGGGCATCATCACGTCTAGAAGAATCAGATCGGGACGGGCTGTTTTGATTTGATGAATCGCATCCATGCCGTCTTTTGCTTCCCGAACGTTGTAGCCTTCGTTTTCTAGTTGTTGACGGAGCAGTTCCCGAATGTTGGCATCATCATCCACTACCAGAATGGTTTTGCGGTTTTGGTTCGGCACACTGTTTGTAGTGATGACGTGTTCTTTTAGTTGTTTGACCAGCGCATCCAGATTCAGATTGCCACAGGTTTTGTTGTCGCTGGCGTAGATAGGAATGATGAACGAGAAGGTGCTACCTTTACCTGGTTCACTCTCCACCCAGATTCTACCGCCGTGATGATCGACGATTTGTTTACAGATGGGCAGTCCTAACCCTGTGCCTTTGGGTTTGTCGGTGAGGGTGTCGCCAACTTGGCGGAATTTCTCAAAGACTTTGGGCTGGTCTTCAGATGCAATGCCAATGCCTGTGTCGATGACGCTAATGCAAACACCATCGTTCTTGAGTCCAACACGACAGATCACAGAACCAGACTCAGTGAATTTAACAGCATTGGAAATCAAGTTAATTAGGACTTGCAACAAACGATTGCGATCGCCGACAATTTGAGGCATTCCGGGTTCAATCTCGCTAATTAGCAGCAAGCCATTGGTTTCAAACAACCCTGCTGTGGAAGTAGTTGCCCAATCTAGTAACTCGCTGGGGTCAATGGGCTGCATCTGCCATTCCACCTTACCTGCTTCCATCTTGGCGATATCTAAAACATCGTTAATCAAAGAAGTCAGCCGTTCTGCTTCTGACACAATAATGTTGAGATTGTTATCTACCCGCTGGATAGTTTTCTGAAGCTTGCGGTCTTCGGTAGAAATCATGGGGAACACATCAGTTTCCAGCTTTTCTTTAATAATGGACGCAAAACCGAGGACAGAGGTCAGTGGTGTCCGCAGCTCGTGAGAAACGGTGGAGATAAAGTCGGTCTTCATCTTGTCGATTTCCTTTTCCGCCGTGATATCCCGAATCAGCAGCGCCGAACCGAAGCAGGTAGCGGGTTCGTTGACCGCCGCTTTTTTGAAGATGGCGGTTGCCACTGCCTGACCGATGCGTTCCTTTGCCAGTGCAACTTCAGCAGCGAACACCTCTTGGGGATGAGATTGGGTTTGTTCAACCAAATGGGCCAAACCAGATATCGGCAGTTCCTGGTAGTGACCGTTGAGAGCAGTAGCTGTCAATCCATGCATAGCTAAAAAGGCAGGATTGAAGTGAGTGATTTGTCCTTTGGTGTCTGCCACTAACAGACCATCCGCTAAGTTATCCAAAATGGCATTTAAACCCTGGGCTTCTGCTAGGGTATTTTGCAGGGCAGCTGTCCTTTGTGCAACTCTGGCTTCCAAGTCTTGATTCAGTTGTCGCAGAGCGATTTCTGCTTGTTTGCGGGCAGTGATATCGGTATTGATTTTCAGCACCGCGCAGGGTTGACCAAAGGTATCCCGTTGCAACGTCCAGCGGCTCTGAACTGTGATGAGTTTGCCGTCGCGGGTGATGTGTTGCAGTTCTCCTTCCCAATTCCCTTGGTGTAATAACTCCGCCATGATTTCTTCTAAAGGTTTTGGAAAAGTAGTATTCAAAAATGTGTGAATGTATTGGTCTTTCACTTCCTCACGAGTCCAACCATAGAGCCTTTCTGCTCCTTGATTCCAGTAAGAGATTTTTTCAGCCATGTCGCGCACTACGATCGCATCGCTGGAATGATTCAACATCTCCAATAAACGTTGATTTTCGGCTTCTGCCAGTTTGCGATCGTGAATGTCGGTGCAGGTGCCAATCCACTCGCGAATGCTGCCGTCTGTTTCTAGAACGGGGGCACCACAAACCGAGAAATAGCGGTAGATGCCATCCTTGCCACGCAGTCGGTACTCGGTTTCATAAAGGCTGCGGTTTGCCACAGCCCGATTCCAGTCATCTGCGGAGCGGGCACGGTCATCAGGGTGAATTGGATCGACCCAGCCCCAACCCTCGACCTCCTCTTCAGTCTGCCCCGTATAGGCTATCCAGGTAAGCATTTCACTGCTAATCCCCAGTCCTTCCGGCGTGGCTCCCCAGACGATCTGTGAGGTGGCAGCGACTAAAGAACTATATCGTTCTTTCAGCCGCTGATTTTCGGCTTCTGCCAGCTTGCGATCGTGAATATCGGTGCAAGTGCCAATCCACTCCCGAACGCTACCATCATCTTCGATGACGGGGGCACCCCAGACCCAAAAGTAGCGATAATTGCCATCCTGACCCCGAATTCGGTATTCAATTTGATACATGCTGAGGTTGGCTACGGCAATACCCCAGGCTTCTCCGGTGTAGCCGCGATCGTCGGGATGTACGGCATCAATCCAGCCCCCATTCTCAGCTTCAGCTAGACTTTGACCTGTATAGGCGATCCAGTCTGTTAATTCAAAGCAAATTCCTTCTGGTGTGCTGACCCAGATAATTTGTGTATTAGTTTTCACCAGAGAGCGGTATCGTGCCTCGCTCCGTTTTAAAATTTTTTCAGAGTGTAGGCGTTCCTCTTGGACACGCTTAAGGTCGCTAATGTCCTCCACGCTTGACCAGAGCAACTTCTCCCCATCCTTTTCGATCAACTGTCCAGAAAGCCTCACGGGAACTAGATGGCCATCTTTGTGGATGTACTCTTTCTCATAAGGTCCGTAGCGACCTGTTTGTTCCAAATCTTCTAGCGTAGATTGCTCGGTGGCAACATACTTTTCTGGGGTAATCTGCCAGTAAGTGAGATTCAATGTTTCCGAAACGGTACGACCCAAAATAGCAGCATAGGCGGGATTGATGTCAATCAGTGTCCCATCCATCCGGCACAGTACCAGCCCAACAGGACATTGTTCAAATAGCTGACGATTGTATTCCTCAAATTGGCTAGACATTATTGAGGTTTCCTTTTACGATTTTTAGATTTTGGATTAATGTGAGCTTCCAAGGAACAGAGTTCGTTGTAGTACGAAGGTATTCTGTAGAATTCCAACGATAGTGACTTTGCAAATTTAGGATTAATAGTGTTCTTGGGTAGAGTGAGAACAATAGAAGCAGGACAACAAGGTGGCGTATAGCTTTAACGAAATTGGGTGTCGTTGAAATATCTGGTAAATTTTATCGGGTGATGCAGCACCAACTTCTGGACTCTGCTGCGAAAGTCGCCGGATCAGTTGTGTATGGCGGATCAACAGGTCAGTTGGTTTGAGCATTGGAGTTGTTGATGGAACGAAGCCGTCTACATCGGGAGTGGAGGATAAGTCAGTAGTGGAAGTTGACGGGGCGATCGCGTTCTTCGGAATAGAAATCGTGTAACTCTCCCCTTCAGAAGCCTGCACTAAACAATTAACCGGAATTTGAATCCAGAATTCTGTCCCTTCACCCGGTTGCGAACGACATTTGAGAACTCCTCGGTGTCTATCCACAATAATTTGGTGGCTGATTGCCATACCTAACCCAGTTCCCTTGCCAATGTCTTTCGTGGTGAAGAAGGGATCGTAAATACGTCGAACTACCCCCTCCTTCATCCCTGGGCCGTTGTCGGCAATGCGAATCAAAACCCACTGGTCGTCGAGGGCTTCGGTGCGAATGGTGATTTGGGGAACTCGGGGCCCCCTCTGGGGATTAGGGGCAATGGGGAACTCGGAACCCTCTCTGGGGATTAGGTGCAATGGGGAGTAGGGAGTAGTAGAATCTTGAGTTGATTCTGACTCCTGACTCCTGACTCCTGACTCCTGAATTTCCAATTCCTCATTTACTATTCGCTCTTCTAAGGCATCAATGGCGTTTACTAGGATGTTCATAAACACCTGATTCAGCTGTCCGGGGTAGCACTCAACTAAAGGAAGTTTTGCATAGTCTTTAACGATTTCAATTGCCGGACGGCGAGCGATTGCTTTCAAGCGATGGCCAAGAATCATCAGTGTCCCGTCGATGCCATCGTGGATGTTGACAGCTTTCATGTCTGCTTGGTCATGGCGGGAGAAGTTTTTCAGAGATTGGACAATTTCCACAATGCGATTGGTGCCAAGCTTCATCGAATCTAGGAGTTTGGGGAGATCCTGCATGAGAAATTCCAAATCGATATTGTCTAGCTCTGATTGCAAATCTGGCGGAGGAACAGGTATAAATCTCTGATAGTCACGCAGCAGGTGCAACAAGTCTTGAGCGTATTCGGCAACATAATTCAAATTGCCAGAAATGAAATTAACGGGGTTGTTGATTTCGTGGGCAACTCCGGCAATCAGTTGCCCCAAACTCGACATTTTTTCGCTTTGGATTAACTGGGTTTGTGCTAGTTGCAAGTCTTGGAGAGCTTGCTGAAGCTTCTCTGTCTGGGCTTTTGCCTGGGCGGTTGCTTGAGTGCTTTGCTCGTAAAGCAAAGCTTTTTCAATGGCGATCGCTGTTTGTGAGCCAAAGATACTCACCAGCTTGAGATGTTCAGCTGTATATGAGTGAGTTTTTTGGCTGCCAATGGCGATCGCTCCCAGTATCCGCTCTTTTGCTCTTAACGGCGCACAAATCAAAGCTTTAACGTTTTTCTCACCCTCTAATCGCGGATCGGCTTGGACATCATTGACAAGTTCAGCCCGACCAGATTCCACAATGTTGCCAATAATTCCCTTGCCTGGTTCCGGTGGCTTGTCATCAAAAAACATGCCAAATTCGGCAATGATTTCAAATGCCGTTGCATCTGGATTGAGGAGCAGGATTGTGCCCGCAGACGATTCAATCAATTGACTCATTTCCTGAAGCACTAGTTGGGCAATCTGTCGCGTATCCAAACTCCTTGTGAGTTGAGTCGAGATATCCTCAAATAAATCAATTTCTTGGTATCGCTCTAGCAATTCTATGGCGAGTACCTTCTTCTCAGCTTCCTGTTTTGCTACAAACGAGAGTAAAGTCGCTAGTAGGGTTGCTTGTTCTTTTCCAACAACCCAACCGATGACTTCTCCTGAAACCTCAATTGGATGTCGGTTATCCGCAGTTTGCTCCCCAATCCCAATGCTAATCAGTTTACTGCCGTCTACCAGTTCCACATCAATCACGATGTTGAGATGATAAACTAAGTCCTTAAGCAGAGACGGCAACTCTTTTTTATTAAAAATTTTTCTGAGGCTAACTGGCGACATAAAACACCTCCACCTCTACCAGGATGAGATACTCAACTTTCACTTTGATGGGAATGATGTCATAACCTAAAAAATTAAGTTTTTTTATCATGTATTGAGATATGTTAATTAAAACTACTGCTTAGAAATCTTTTGAGCTTAGTATTCCACTTTATTTCCTAATTTCAACACTGGACTTTAAACGAGCAATGGCTATTATTGACTGTTAACAGTCAACAACCTCAAGCTTGATAATTTCTTTATTGGAGTTCCTTAAGCAATTAAAACTAGTTTGCCCAGAAAGATTGCTGTGATAACGGTAAGTGAAGCGTCATTCAATTTTGGATTTTAGGTTTTGCGAAAAATTGAGCCTGTCGCGTAGTGAAACAGTGTGGTGAGGTAGCCCCCGTTAAAGTGCTTTACCAGCGACTGACTCAACTGTCCACCAAATTTAAAATTCGTTGCGGTGAGAAAATACCCCTAAACCAATCCCCAGGCAAGTTCTTCCGTTTGTGTAACTCGCGTAGTGTGATGCTGCGATCGCCAAAGCATTAACCCGAAGTTGATATACAATTCCAGGACTTACGCAGAAAGGTTGTTTGTTGAGATCGGGTATAAGGGGGTAAGGGTTTTGTTCACTTACACCCTCACACCCCTATACTTATACATCCCTTGTCCAAACCCTTGGTTTTTCGTATCACCGCATAAGTCTTAAATTCGATAAATTCAGGAAAAAGATAAGGACTTTCTCACAAATTGTTCACGTTCTTCTCACTGACAGATCGGATGATAGAAGTTAGGGAAACCAGTATAAATTTTTCTGGTTTTTCTCACTACTGATATAACTTGTACTGTATGAGGAGATAACAAATGAATCCTAAATTCATCCTTGGCTTACTCATGAGCGCCAATATTGGCTTGTTGTTGCCTATACAGAGTCAATCTGCTACTGCTGCTGTGCTTTCAAACAGACCCGTACCAGCGCGGCAATCGTCTATTGAATTTGAGGTGGTTGATTTAGTCGGACGCGACTCTTCTGAATTCATCATCGCGGGTAACAGCAATAGCAATAGCAATAGCGATAGTAACAGTAATAGCAACAGCAATAGCAATAGCAATAGCAATAGCAACAGCAATAGTAATAGCAATAGCAACAGTAATAGTAATAGCGACAGTGACTCTGATGAGTGGGATGATTAGGCTGAGGCTCTAAGTTTTGAGCGATCGCAGCGGGCTAAAATCGATTGTTCAAGATAGCACTGCTGTCAAAACTCCAGCGCATCGATTGAATTATTGCCCCTTTTCTTAGCCATCAATAGTTGGCAACTAAAGCAACGCAATGACTCCAAAATCCGTCTTGAAAAGTTTGTTACGGAGGTAAACCAACGCCACTTGCTACCCTGCGGGAAGCCCTTCGGGTGACGCTCCTGCGTCGCTAGCGCTTCGCTAACATCGGTCGCTCAAGTCGGGAAACCCGCCCACGCGCCTGCTCCCCGTTGTGGCAAGTGGTGTGGGAAACCCGCCCACACGACTGGCTCAACTTTTCGCAAAATCTAAAATCCTATTTAGGCATCACTGTGTCATGAAGATTTTGCAACAGCTACTTGCACCATATCCAATCGAGCAGTTTTTGGCAGAATACTGGACGCAAAAGGCAATTCACATTTCGACAGGTGATGCTCGAAAGTTTCACGCCTTGTTCTCATGGAGCGATCTGAATTATTTGCTGAACTATCACAAACTTGCAGAACCAGATTTACGCTTCTCGATGGAAGGCAAATCATTGCCCCAAACACGCGATCCCCAAGATTGGAGCGATCGCCTACGTCAGGGAGCCACACTCATCATCAACGGGCTTCATCAACGTGTTCTAACTGTAGCTGAACTCGCAGCAAATCTTCGATACGACATTGGTTATCGAACTCATGTTAATTTGTATTGTTCACCAGCACAACAGCGAGGATTTGATTGTCACTATGATACTCATGATGTGCTAATTCTACAGATTGACGGGGAAAAGAAATGGTTCGTTTACCGAGAAACGGTACTCTATCCTACTCCAGATATGCCCTCGTCAAAACAGCATCAACCAGAGGAGCCACCTTATCTAGAGTGTGTGCTTAAAGCTGGAGATTTGCTTTACATTCCACGAGGACATTGGCACTATGCTGTCGCTTGCGATCGGCTATCTCTCCATCTCACAGTTGGGATTGATTGTCAGACAGGACTTGACTGGCTCAACTGGCTCAGCCATGAACTAAAAGATAGTTCCAACTGGCGGCAAAGCTTACCCGTTGTAGTAGACGGCAACACCAATGCTTTAGAACAGCAGTTAACTGCACTACGACAGCATCTCATTGAAACTCTACATCAGCCTGACATTCTGCATAAGTATATGGACGCTGTCACTTATCGCCATCAGCCGCCTCTGCAAGTTACTTTACCTGCTCAGATGGGAACTGACATTTTTCCAGATTTATTTATGACTCGGTTTGCTTGGTCGCCATTACACCGCATTCGTGTTAAGCAACTAGGCGAAAAACATTACCAAGTTCGGGTTGGATCGAAACAAGTTGACCTAAAGGGAGTTTCAGAAATCTTTGTAGAAAATTTATTCAAGCAAGATGAGTTTAGCTTGTTGGACATTGCTGATTGGGTACCCAATTTGGATCTAGAGGGTGATATTGCGCCGCTCATCACGCGCCTCGTCACAGAAGGAATATTACAAATAAAAACTGAGCCTGTCATCTAAATAAGAGAAAGTCTTGAATCGGCTTTGCCGACTTGAAGGGAGTGGCGTGAGGCCCCAAAACGCTTCGGGTGACGCTCCTAACATCGCTAATGGTGCGCTAACGGCAGTTTGCTATCGACGGAAACCGCCTTCGCGCCAGCGTCTTCCCTTTGGGAGAAGACAGCAAGTGCTTCACCAGACTGCCTCACCGCACTGCCTCCTCCTGAATTCTGCTGTAGATTTAATTTTTATCGCCAACTTATTTACTGTAAATACTCTCGCGTTAGCTGATGATTACCAAATAATTCCATATCGTATTCGAGATTATCTAGAAGAATAGAGAAAATTATTCGGTCATATTCACCTTCACAAAAAGTTTCTAAAAATAAATCATTTTCTGGATTATGAATATATGCTTTCATAAACATAAACTCTGAATTTAATTCATTTACATATTCTAGAAGATACATTTTATTTATACTTGGCTTGGAAGAGTAAAGCGCTCTAATTAATACTCCTCTACTATGAATATATTTAACTAGCAAATTGTGTTTTCTAGGATGACGACATAAAAGTAAATCTTTATCTTCTTGAACATGATATCCATTGAATTCTAAATGATTCCGATATCTGACTAATGGATGAGCTAAATAATCACCAATATTATTAATTTCTGGCATAAGTTCAAGCCTTACAAATTTTTCAAAAAATTAGGTTAGCTAAACTTAGTATTCCCACTTAGAGAGGAACTCGATCAAGACTGCTGCCAAAACTAATACCATTTTGGATTTTGCGAAAAGTTGAGTCAGTCGCTTGCGGGTGAGTCCAGCACTGCAAAGAGAAGTTGCCATAGCGTAAGTCCTCGCCCAAGGGGAGCAAGTGGCGTGAGACGCTACAAGCGAAGCGCGAGTCCTCTCCCAAGGGGAGACGCTACGCGAACGAGCGTCGGAGGGTTTCCCTTCAGAGCCACTTCTGTGCGGCGATCAGTCCGTTGAGCGGCTTACACGGCTGCCCCCATTGTGCGAACTGGCGTTCATCAGTCATCATTTACCAATTTCAAATTTGATAGTCCAATGCCATTAAAACTTTGCCACAATGCTGATTTGCGGGTACGGCTTCTAGCATCTTCTTAGGCATGGGCAGGTTGAGGTTGTTCATTAACTCAATGAACTGGCTGCGGCTAAGTCCGGCAAACCGGGGATTCCACAGCTTTTCTTCGCCAATAGTAGATACTGTTCGTCCCTGGTAATCGTGACCGGGATACACCAATGTGTCATCTGGTAATGTGAATAACTTCTGAGTTACTGCATCATAGAGTAATCCAGCATCACCATACTGGAAGTCGGTACGACCACAACCCCGAATGAATAACGCATCTCCGGTTAATAGATGAGTGTCATTAACCAGATAAGCCATATGACTGTTAGTGTGACCAGGAGTGGCGATCGCTTTTATCTCTACGCTGCCTAGTTGCAAGATATCGCCATCTGCAATGTAACAGTCTGCACAGCTAGCTTGTGTCTTTTCAGGGACGACACCCAAACAACCCGTAAGCATTCTCAATCTGTCTGTGGCGGTGATGTGGTCGGCATGGATATGGGTTTCTAAGCAGTAGTGCAGGGTCAGTCCCAATTCGTGCAATATCTGGAGGTCACGTTCTACTTGCTCCAACACAGGATCGATTAAAATGGCTGTTTTGCTTTCTGAGTCAGCAATCAAATAAGTATAGGTACTTGATTCTTTATCGAACAGTTGACAAAATAACATAGGAGGTTTCCTTAACACGAACAATGGATTTCCAATAAACCAGTCCCCTCCAACAGGAGCATAAGTCTTTGGCTTCAAAGATTTCAGTAGCTCCTGTGCCAGATTTGCCGCCTGAACTCGAATTTCGGGAACTGCGGTGGTTTCCCAAAGGTTGCCTTTGCGTGGTGTCCCCAAGGTGTACAGCATTTGTGATGCATTGCCATCGGCATCGATTAGCGCACCGTTTGGGGCAGTGTTGATTCCCATTGCCAAAGCATTAGGACGGATCAGGCGTTGTTCTTGCAGGCTGGCGATTAATGGGTGCTGCAATCTGCGGTAGTCGCAGTTTGCACCAGTGCAGTTAATAATCCGTTTGACCTGCAAAGCGATATCTTTGTGGGTTCCCCGTTCGCAAATTCTCACTTCTACACCATTTTCCAAATCCCGACAGCTTTGAACTCGACCTGGATAATGAAGTCAGTTGACCAGACTCCATTGCAGCATCTAGAATGTCGGCAATTCCTTCAGCAATCCGATGACGGTGAACTTCCCAGTAAGCTTTGATGTGACGGAGAAAGCGCTTTTGTTCGTTAAATGGTAATGCCTGCCAGAGTTGTTGCGTGACTGGGCGGATTGCATCTATGACTGTACGCCAGTCTTGCGCTTGCCGCAGTTCTTGGCGTACCAAATGCAGTAGTCCGCGTGCTGTTCTTGGTGCAGTCTCTACATCAATAAATCCCTAATGAGGCTTGCTTGGTTTGTGACGCTGGGGCATCAATCCATGACGAGAGACAGCATGGATTTGTCCCTGGAACCCTTGTTGATGTAAGGCAACAACTGCATCTGCCATTGTTAATCCAGTGCCCACAAACAGAATTGCATCATCTGGATTTAAGTCTGCGAACGCATCACTCGCCCAAGCATCTTTAACATAGCGATTCCCGTTCGCCAGAGAGGCGAGAGGTGCTGGCAGAGTTACCGCGAAATTATTTAGCGCTATTACAGCTTTTTTTACATACAAACGCTGACCTACTCAATTATAATGTTGTGCTATGGGTTGTCGTTTCGATGGCGATCGCTTCATCTACAATCCTTTCCAGGCAGACATTAGCGGGTGCATTGACTTCTGCTTCCTTCAAGGTTGCCTGCACATAATCTCCATAAACCTGACGCGGCACGAAAGTAGCTGCTGTTACTTCTTGATGTCCATTTTGATGCAACCAGTTGAGAAAGTGATTCAGTTCATCAGGAAACGCACTCATCTTACCTGCCGGAACGTTAAGCAAGTGACAGTTTACTTGCGTACCGTATGCAACTCCTCTACCGACTTCAGAATTACGTTCAATCAATTTGATGGAAAGTGGCATAGTGGCATTTCGCAAAAGATTTGCGGCAACCAAAGAACCGCTAAAACCACCGCCAACAATGGCAAACGTAACAGGAGAAATGTTGAGGTTAAGAGTGCTGCTGTTCATGGGATGTGAGAGTTGTGCTTGGTACTTTCTACTCACAAAGTTATCCCAGACAAACTGTGAAATTACGTCTGTTTTACCTCAATAGACGTATGAATTAAATCAAATAACCACATATGCACATGAAAAAGTGGGAATTGAAATGAAGTGTCTGAATCTTCCAATCAAGAACGCAGGGATCGCAACAGGACAAAACCTAAAACTCAAACTTTAGTAGGCTTTGGCACTCTTCATCTCTAAATCATGTGTCTGTTTTATCCAAATCCGATAGAAATATCGTGGTTTTAGGCTGACCTCATAATAACCAGTTCTAAAGGCATAAATATACTAATAAAATTGTCAATATTTTCTGACAATGACTGGGGACTGTGGAGATGAGGAAGATAACGCGGTGACCAAAGAGGAGCCAGCCACGTGGTGAGGCAACGCTAACGTCGCCCTTGGCGTGCCGTACCTCTGTCTTTGATAAGAGAAGGCTAACCGCCCAACGGACTGCTCACCGCACATAAGTGGCTTCGGAGGGAAACCCTACCGAGAGCGCTGTCTCACTGTGTCACCGTGTCCTCTTGTCTCCTAATTCTTGCCTCACCAAGCAATATCGAGCGCAGACAACTGAGAGCTAGTATAATTCTTCGATTTAAATTTCAGAAATTTCTCAGCAAATTGCTGGTATTTTCAATAAATCTGCTGTATCCTAGTCTAGCTTATGTAATTTTTTCCACACAAGACTTCATCAAAGTCTTATGTAAATCTTCCTAACGATTCTTGAAAGACTATATTAGTTTATTTCAGAATTAGGAGTCAGATTTACATTTTTTAATGTCTTTTTCAAAACTTTCAATAAATGGATATGAAACTAATCAAAAAATCTGAAAAGCTCCTCCTCAATAAAATCAAAATAATGGAGGAATCAGAAGAGCAAAATTTTCCAGCAGATACTTTTGATAACCCAGAACCAATAGTTGAGAAAGAATTATATGTAGAGAAAACAGAACCTAACTATATTCCGATACGCGATAACCCTATAGTCCAATCTGTTGGCAACTCGGGGTGGCAGGTTTCTGATATTTGGAAGGATATTCGATTGGATGATTTCTAATGCAGATTGTTGCAACAAAGAGATGAGCGATCGCCTCACTAATTCACTTAGGATAATGTTGTACTAAAAACTCTTCAGCCTCAGTGCGATCGCCAATTAATCCATCCAAAGTAGCAGTTAATAAATCATCTAAAATTTGCCGATACTGTGGCCCTGGTTTGTAACCTAATTTTTTCAGGTCATTACCATTTAATATCGGTTGGACATTTGCCCAAATTGTTAAATAATGCCATATCTGCCGTCTCAGTGTAGACGCGCAGCCATTTGTCGTTAGACATAGCTGACTGTGCATGGCAATTAAAATTAGCATTGGCAAGTTAAACTGTCTTAGCAACTGCACCACCTGACTAGGTCTTTGGCAACCAGGCAAAGATTCTATTACCTGACTAAAGCTTTGAGCTAAGTTCTTCAATCTAGCGATGCTGTCTTCTGGCAATTGCAGATTTTGTGCTACTTTCGCCCGATATTCAGGTGCTAAGTGGGCAATTAATGCTTCTAAACGTATTTGCCAGTGAACGAGTGTTTGTTGCTGGTCAAATCTTTGCAGACAGCGTTCTAACAAACGTAGTTGCCATAGAAGTTCCCGGTCTAGTTTGAGAGTAGGATGTATACACTGCAACGCTCCTAGGTCGTCGAGTAACTGCAAAGCCGATTTCCAGTAGAGGGCTTCCAAGATGTGTTTTAATTCTGCTTTGAGTCTAGTTTGCAGGGCTGGGGTTCTGCTATTTTCTTGGGTAGTGCGATCGTAAACACCACTGTTGATGGCATAGCGGATATATTCTTTTGTTTGCGGTTCAATTTCAAAACCAAAGCGCACCGCAAAGCGCACGCCGCGATAAATGCGGGTGGGGTCTTCGATAAAGCTGTTAGCGTGTAAAACCTGAATTTGCTTTGCTTGCAAATCTAGTAAACCGCCGAAAAAATCGAGTAATTCACCAGCACGGGGAGAGGTAAGCCTCAGTGCCATTGCATTGATAGTAAAGTCTCGGCGATACAAATCTTGACGAATAGAACTTGCTTCAACTTCCGGATTTGCTGCTGGGTAAGGATAGAATTCTGTTCTAGCAGTGGCAATATCCACCCATAAAGAATCGAATTCTGGATCTTTGTGCCATAACAAAGCAGCAGTTTGAAAAGCCCCGTGGATTTCTAAACGCGCAGCTGGATAAATTTGCTGGAGTGCTTTTGCTAGTTCCACGCCAGCCCCAACATCTGCTGATTTATGAAAGCCATCAACCACAAGGTCAATATCTTTAATCATCAAGCTGCCTGCTGCTTTGTCAGCTAACAGCAAATCCCGCACTGCACCCCCGACAAGATAAAGATGCCAACCTCGTTTTTGGGCTGCAAGAGAAGCTTTCGTGAGTAACTCCCATAGTTGGGGAGCCAGGCGATCGCGTAATTGCACCAAACTGGTAAACTTAACGACATCTCCCCCTCTGCTCCTCTGCTCCTCTGCCCCTCTTCCTGATGTAATTCTCGTAAAACATCAGTGCGAGTTACAATACCTACTAAATTTCCATTCTCCAACACTGGCAAGCGTCCGATATCGTATGTCACCATCAGCGCTTGAATTTGTGGCAGTATTGCCTCTGGTGCAATAGTTTTCAGATTCGTGGTCATGTAGCCTTTGACTGGTGCATGACTAAACCCGTGGTGCAAGGCGATATCCAGATCCCGCCGAGAAATAATCCCTACTAATTGCCCTTGATTATCGACTACAGATAAACCAGAATGCCCGTAACGTAACAAAATACGTTGCGCTTCTTCAATTGTGGTTTCGGGACGAATAGTGCGGACTGGTGAAGACATCAAATCCCTGGCTGTGGGAGGATGGGGAATCGAGGCTTTGATCGAATCTACGAGTTGTTCGAGTGTTTCCTGTGCATTTACTCCTCGAATGTTGAGCGATGCTGCTTGCGAATGACCGCCACCGCCCATTGTTTGGAATAATTGATTGAGATCGACACCAGGAATTTGCGATCGCCCAATTACAGTTAAACGCGAATCATCCTCTCCCAAAGGATACTCATTTGCCAACAGTAAAGCATCGATTTCGGTGAGTTCGGTGAGTTGGGAAGCAATACTTGATAAACCTGGGACAAACTTATCTGTTTTCAGAATTACCCAAGCGATCGTATATCCCCGCAAACAAATATATTGTAATTTTTCCAATGCCTCAGTTAATAGCCGCTGCAACTGAGGAGACAAACCAGGGTCGCGGTAAGTCGAAATCACCGATAAACTAGCTCCTTGTGCCATCAACCAAGCCAAAGCTAGAGCATCCCGCGATGTAGCACTATCAAAAGTCAACGAACCTGTATCAACATGAATACCCAAAGCCATAACTGTTGCCACAGCAGGAGTTAGAGAAATTTGCTGCTGTTGTAATTGCTCCACCATTAAAGTCGTTGTAGCTCCGACTGGCTCAATATAAGATTGGGTAGCCGGGATATCCGATTCTTGTCCTAGATGATGGTCGTAAACTATAATTTCTTTGATATTAAGTAAATCTAACCATTCAGCAGCCTTACCCAAGCGATCGCGCTGTTGTGTATCCACCACTGTCAAAGAACGGATTGTTTCCGGATTGACCGAACGCCTTTCAATGAGCGGATATTCATCTCGATACAAAGCTAAAAAATCTCTTACAGGTGGGTGCGCCCCACCAGTCAGCACAATCTTACTGCCTGGTAATAGGCAAGTTAGCCCTACGGCTGCGCCTAGTGCATCAAAATCAACTGTTGTGTGGCAAAGAATTAAATCCATAATTGTCAGTGGTCAGTGGTAAGTAGTCAGTAGTCAGTGGCGAGGCAGCGCAGTAGTTTTGGTTTTCAAAATGACTAACTGGCGAATTCCTTCGGGATTAATGGTCAAGAGCAACAACTGACCAATGACAACTGACAACTGACAACTGACAACTAACTAATGACCATAGTGACGCAATTTCTGCTAGCTTACAAATAAGGAAAAACAGTTAGTGTCGCCCTTTAGGATATTCTATTTTTAGTATTTCGCTGTCTTGGGAGAAGCAAAAATGACCATAATATTCCAATTCGCTTTGATAGCTCTAGTCCTCATGTCTTTTGTACTAGTTGTTGGCGTACCTGTTGCTTATGCAACTCCGCAAAATTGGGTTGAATCAAAAAGGCTGCTTTGGCTTGGTTCTGGAGTCTGGATTGCCTTGGTGCTTTTAGTTGGTCTGTTAAACTTTTTTGTGGTTTAAGCAATGGCTTCGCCCTAGTGCAGGTAAATAGCATAGGGACTACAAGAGCAGGAGAGCCAAGTCAAAGGTAAAAGATAGTTCTTTTTACCTAATTGTGCTTTCCTGCTCTTCTGCATTTAAAGAAGAAATGTATATTGGCAAGAGTATAGTTGATTTCAGAGGCAGTCATGGCAGTTTTCGAGGGAACTTTTACTCAAACGGAACCTTTGCGTTTTGCAGTGGTTATTGGTCGATTCAATGACCTTGTTACCGGAAAGCTGCTAGAGGGATGTCAAGATTGCTTGAAACGCCACGGCGTGGATCCTAACCCTCACGGTAATCAAGTGGACTACGTTTGGGTACCAGGAAGTTTTGAAGTACCGATTGTGGCTCGCCAGTTGGCACTATCACATCGTTATGATGCTGTAATTTGTCTAGGTGCTGTGATTAGAGGGCAAACGCCGCATTTCGATTTAGTCTCCTCTGAAGTTGCCAAAGGTATTGCCGCCGCTAGCTTTCAAACCGGAGTACCAGTGATTTTTGGCATTTTGACAGTAGATACTATGCAACAAGCCTTAGAAAGGGCAGGCATTAAAGCTAATCATGGTTGGGACTACGCTCTCAATGCTCTAGAAATGGCTAATCTCATGCGGCAACTGCGCTCTAACTTGGCAGAGCCATATCGTAATACCCAATCTTTACCAGCCTCTTTTCAAAATGCCAACGTAGGCAATTTAACAGCAGAGTCCGAAGAACTTAGCTGAATGGATTATGAGTGCTGAGTTAGGAGGAGGCAGTGCGTTGGGCAGACAGCGCCGTGAGCGGGTTTCCCGACTTTTTCGCTCAAGCGCGTTCCTCCAGGGTAGCGACTGTCGTTTAGGAGTAAAGAATTATCTCCCTCATTTACCCTTGCTCCCTCTGCACTGCACCCAAAATTAGAGGTTGACAAATAAGGATAAATCTGAGATATTTATATTTAATTGCTAACTGCGGGTATAGCTCAGTGGTAGAGCGTCACCTTGCCAAGGTGAATGTCGCGCGTTCGAATCGCGTTACCCGCTTGTTAAAAAATATAAATCTCAGTTTTAATCTATCCTAAGCACAGACTAGTTTGGCTAGAATCCTTATTAATAGTAGCTAGATTGGTTTTGTGTAGGGTGTATTACACTGAATAAGAGTTGGCTAGGTTAATAGTAATGTTATCAGGTGCAAAGTACGTCTTTTAGCAGTTAAGCTAGCTTAAATTTATCTGGGTAAAGCGTTACACAAACTGCCTGAACAGATGTTCAGACAAGCATTACGCTCGAAAGTCGCCTACCATCCGTGAGTCGAAAGGAATATTGAAGAAGGCAGGAGGCGAAGCAGTCGCAGTCTTGGATGCCACTTCCTCTGCCTTGCCTGAGTAGGCGTAGCTTTCCCTAACGGGTTGTCTTAGAAGTTATCGCCACGTAAGCTTAGAATTGTAGCAGACATACAAGCACAATAAATGCCCAACCAAAGCAACTACATTACATTTGAAGCCACAGATGAAGATAAGGAAATTTTTAAACAAGATTGCCCAATCCAGGGAAGGACAACAGATAGATATAGGTCAATCAGATTTACTCATCCTGAGAGTGCGGATATGACAGTCTTAGTCAGCATTTGGCTCGCTACTGATATAAAAAGTTAATTAAGAGAGAAGCTCCCAAAATATTTACCAAGGGAGCATATTCTCGCAGTTGATGAAAAACACGCTCAAGTTTTTAGAACGCTTGTGCAATCTCAAAAACCAGAAAAAATCGACTTCAACAACCAATACCCCTGTCCCTGCCGTCGCCGGGGACGGTTGATTCCCATTACCCTGACAGAAGCATTTGGTTGCGATCGCTGTCAGCAAATCTTTGTAGTAGAAGATAATGGACATGTCCTAGAACAGCTTTCTACCACCTATCCCTATAAGCGAGCTTGGCGCTGGACGGGAAATAGTTGGCATGTTGTCCATCCTCGTTTGGGAGAAAGCTATTTGCCGATAGCATTGGGCATTATTTTCGTGCTAGTGATTATATGGTTACCACTAGCGCTGCGATTGGCAAATGGTTCGAGCATTATTGCTTGGGCAATGGTAGCAGTGCTGTTGGCTATTCTGCCAGCACTTATGGTCTGGCTTACCTACAGACGTTAATTCCATGACTGTTGAAGCTTTGGATGATTACCCCGAACCAATTACTAGCGCTAAACGCGCTTATCAGGCTTCCCTAAAATTGGGGTTCACAAAGGGAGCAGACCGCAGTCGCGCTGTGTTGGCGATGGCACAGGCGCTTGAACGCTCATTTGATGACATTTTGGAAGCCAACACTTTGGATCTAGAAGCCAGCAAGGAAATGGCAGTGCCAGAGTTAATCTTGGATTGGCTGAAGCTGACTCCCACACGGCTAGAGACAACAGTGGATATTCTGCAACGGTTAGGGGAACTATCAGATCCACTACGGCGCGTTAGAACCGCTGACTATCAAATAGAGGACTCTCAAAGTTACACTCAATTAATGCCCTTGGGAGTAATTGGATTTGTTTATGAAGCGTTTCCCGATTTAGGAGCGATCGCTGCTGGTTTATGTATTAAAACTGGTAATAGTATAATTCTCAAAGGTGGTGCTGAAGCCAGCCATTCTAATGAGGCGATCGCTGAGGTACTGCAAAACGCTCTTGCTGAGGTTGGTCTACCACCAGGCTGTTTAGAATTAATTCCCGCAGAACATGGTGCTTCAATTCGGGATTTAATTACCCAAGACCATTACCTGAATTTAGTGATTCCCTACGGACGTTCCAGCTTGGTACAGCAGGTAATGCGACAAGCAACTTGCCCAGTCTTAAAGTCAGCTATGGGTAACTGCTACCTTTACTGGTCGCTCAATGCCAGCTTAGAGATGGTGCGTTGGATGATTATCGACAGTCATCAAAGCCAACCAGATCCAGTTAACGCCATTGAAAAGGTATTAATTCATCGCCAAGCCTTGCCATCATCTTTAGCAGTTCTGTGGAACAGCTTAAAGGAAAAAGGCTTTGAAATTAAAGGGGATGCAGAACTAGTAGAGGCGTTTCCTCAGTTGCATCTAGCTAAAGAAGGCGAATGGGGTAACCCCTATTTAACCAAGACAATAGCTTTTAAGCTAGTGGATAGCTTAGAAGTTGCGATCGCTTGGATTAATCAATATAGCAGCGGTCATGCCGACTGTATTGTCACAGAATCTTATCAAGAAAGTCGGCAGTTTGCTCTAGGAGTTAACAGCGCCTCTACCTACATCAACACTTCCCCGCGTTTTTCCCGCAACCCTTCGCGGGGAGATTCGGTGTTTCTGGGTATGTCTAACCAAAAAGGTCATCGTCGAGGATTTATTAGCCTAGAAACCCTGACTACAGTTAAACATATTGTCCAAGGAAATGGGCGATTTTAGTCATTAATAAAAAATGCTAGAGACTAAAATTCTTAACCATCTTAACTACTTGGGAGATTCAGAGTACATGCCTGAGGTTGTTACATCACTTGGTGCAGTTCATACTCTGATTAAGTTACTTGAAAGTAAAGATGAGATAATTGTTGGGGATGTTTGCCTTTTTATTAGAGACTTTGTTCTGAGTTTTTAATGAGGTACAAATTTTGTGAACAACTTCATCAAGATTCAAATTTGCTTGTAAGAGCGCAAGCATAGTATGAATTTAATTTTTTAGATTTGAATCGACGAAGTTTTAAAGTAAATATGTGTAGATCAGACTCTAAAAAACAAAGGAAAATTTGAGAAAAAGTTTGACCATTTTTATATTTTTATAATATTGCAAATAACTTTACTTATTTTATGTCTAATCATAATTTATCTACACATAGTATTGAGGAGTTAGAAAATTTTACTGAGGAGAAATATCAGGATTTACAAAAAAATAGCAGAGACACAAAATTTTGTGTCTCTACATGATTAACTAATGCGATAAATCAGCCTTTCGCTAATTTGTTATTGGATGTATAGTAAACTCTGCTGCCATTATCCGGTACAAAATGACAACTGATAGCAGAACGCCATAACGACTTCCAAATTGGTTCCTCAGATTTGCGGAAGTATTCACCCATCACAGGTTTAATTGCCTCAGTTGCCTTCAACAAATTGTAGTGAGGAATGTTGAGGAATATATGGTGAGCAACATGAGTACCAATATCGTGATGGATATGATTGATCAAACCGTAATCGCGATCGATACTAGAAATTGCGCCTTTGAGGAAAGTCCAATCGTCTCCACGATACCAAGGAATATCTGGCTCGGTGTGATGCAAAAATGTTACTAAGTCAAGCCAAACAATAAACACGAGGTAGGGTGCAGCGTAGTATTTCAGTAACCACATCCAACCCCATTGATAGGTAAGAAATCCCAGCAAACCTACCATACAAATCCAGAGTGTAGTGCTAGTAATAATATCCCATTTTTCTGATGGTTTGAAAAGCGGGCTACTAGGCGCAAAGTGGGAACCTTCCTTATTAGGAGAACGCTTAAATAGATATACAGGATAAGCCAATAAGAAAACATAATATCGACCTATCTTTTGTACTAAGGGCATCTCCTTGTACTGTGATTCTGTCACGGGATACCAGCTTTCATCATTATCGATATTGCCAGTATTTTTGTGGTGAGTTCTATGGCTAATGCGCCAACCGTGATAAGGAACTAGTATCGGTGTGTGAGCAAGATGTCCAATCAAATCATTGAGCCATTTATGCTTAGAAAAAGATTGATGTCCGCAGTCATGTCCTACTACAAACAAAGCCCAAAACATCGTTCCTTGCATTAACCAGAAAATAGGCCAGAAAAACCAAGAATCCAGAGTGTGAGCTACTGCATAAAGCAGACCAATAATCGAAATGTCACGAAAAAAGTAGAATAAGGATTTTGTCACATTGGGCTGAAAACATTCAGCAGGTATTGCAGCTTTTAAATCCTGAAGAGTAAAAGGCAAGTTAATCTTATCCTCAGATGGAGCGCTGCCATGAGGATGATTGAAAGGAATGGTATTTAATTGCACTGGATTCTTGATATTGAATAGAAAACTGAACTTTGTTTGAGGCAAGCTAATCTCACCTCTGCAATGCCTACGGCACTAGCTCTCGTTAACACAGAACAAGATAATCTCTGGCAATTTACCTAACAATGTTAGTGGAAAGCCGATTGCCAGAATCTATTTAACTACAGTACGATCAACGCTATTTTTGCTATATCAACAAAAATTTGCCCTCAGCGAAATTACTGAGAGGTTTCTTTATCGTCCTGCGTAATATTCGTTGAAAGTTTCATAGCCAGCATCAGTTTTATACAGTTGACATTGGTCTACAATCTGCTTCATTAAAGACCAAGAAAACTGACATTCTTCATGTAGATAAGGCTGCCAATTTTCTTTGATACTGCTGTAGGCTAGACGCAAATTATAAGAGGGAATAGCAGTAGAAATGTGATGCGGGACGTGAACATTGATATCGTGACACAGGATTTCTACCCAGCGAGGATAATCACAATGAACAGTACCAAATAGTTGTGCGAGAGCTTCGTTCCACTTGTTCGCTGCCACAAAAGGCACATCTGAAGCTGTGTGGTGAACGATGGTAAAGGTACTCATCCAAAAATGGTAAACCAGCCACGGCATGAGCCAAAACTTGACGAATCCCCAAATACCAGTTGTAGCGATGAGGATAGGGAATGCGATCGCTGCAAACACAACTACTACCGCTACAGAAAGCTTAATACTTGATTGGTCTTTAATTTTGAACTTCCGCCAATCAAAATGCACAACAGCCCAATGCCCAACTGAACCGACCCACCAGAGACGTTTACGCATGAATAACTCAAAGGCAGACTGCCTGGTTTTATCCCAACCTTCAAAGACTTCTGGTCTAATGGGATGCCAAGCATTGTCCTCATCCAGCTTGTTGGTATGAGTGTGGTGATAATTATGCTTAATCCGCCAACTGTGAAAGGGATAAATCAGCGGCATCATGAAGAAATGCCCTACCAAATCATTTACCCAACGACGTTTGGCAAACGATCGGTGTCCACAATCATGACCAATTACAAAAAACCCTGTTAAAGCTGTGCCCGTAAAAATCCAAGCTAGGGGCAAGAGGAACCAAGGAGCGATCGTCAGGCTGTAGTAGCCCAAGGCAACCATCAAAACACTAATTAGCACTCGTGTCCAAGCTTTGCGACGGTTCTGTTCAAAGCATTCCCGCGGCAAAGTTTTGATAATATCTTTTAGCCTTAGGTCGGAATTACCAAGGCCATCAGTTAGTTTCTGGCTGTTGATTATTGATGTAGTCATGAAAACCTGAAAAACAACAAACTCCTCCACCAAGTCACTAAAAAGTGGCTTGCCGCAAAATTTCTTAACATTTAGAGAATATCAGCGTCTCGGATTATAGCAACCTAACCTACCCAAGCGCACCCGTAAGTAGCTTTTTGATGCCATTTCAGAATTGGCGAATGGATATTGGTTACATAAAAAGTCCTTCGTTATTAGTCATTAGTCTTAAGTAAATGACTAATGACTAATGACTAATGACTTACTGTTTTGTTGGAGCCAGTTTCACATTAGTGGCTAGACCAAGTGCTTGCAACAATTGAATTGTCATCCAAGTTAAATCAATTTCCCACCATTGCAACCCATGACGAGCTGAGTATTGAAAGGCATGGTGGTTATTGTGCCAGCCTTCACCAAAAACGAGTAAGGCTACCCACCAGCAGTTAGTCGAGCGATCGCCAGCATCATGGCTGCGATAACCAAATTTGTGAGTGGCGCTGTTCACCAACCAAGTGCAGTGGTAAACCCAAACAATGCGAACAAATATTCCCCAAACAACGAACGACCAACCACCCACAAGCAAAAGTAGTGAACCTAGGGCGACTTGGATAAAAATGAAATTTTTTTGTAAAAACTGATAAACTGGGTCTTCGGCAATGTCTTTGGTGAAGCGAGGAATTTCAGCGTGAGAGGGGGAATGATAAATTAGCCAACCCATGTGGCTCCACCAGAAGCCTTTATTGGAATCATGGGGATCGGGGTCAGTATCAGAATGTAAATGATGAATGCGATGTGTCCCTATCCACTCTATTGGGCCTCCTTGACAGGCAAGTGTCCCGAAGAAAACCAAGAGATACTCTAGCCACTTAGGAGTCTGAAAACTGCGGTGGGTGACAAGGCGGTGAAATCCCAAGGTAATGCCTAAACCACCTGTCACCCAATAAAGCAAGAAAGCCACACCAACTGCTTGCCAGCTAAAGTTACTGGGAACAAAAGCAAACAAAGCACCGATGTGCAATCCAATGAAAAATAGGGTATTAACCCAGTTAATTTGAGGTTTTGTTGAGGTAACAATTGTCATGCAGTAACCTGAATTGGAATTGTTTGGCCTAATCTGCGCGATTTAAAAATCCGCATATCTTAATGTTTTTTTTTGATTGAGGAACTAATGAACAGCTTGGAACAGCTGCGGGAAGCAGAACAGGCACTGTTAGAAATTTTTTCTGGAATTGACGCTCAGGTCAAGCATAATCTGAAACGAGTGCTGGATGCTTTTCGTAATCACCGTGTAGGTGCACACCATTTTGCTGGTGTAAGCGGTTACGGCCACGACGATCTAGGACGAGAAACTTTAGATAAAGTTTTTGCCGAGGTGATGGGTGCTGAAGCTGCGGTAGTGCGGGTGCAGTTTGTTTCAGGAACTCACACGATCGCCTGTGCCTTATTTGGTGTGCTTCGTCCCGGGGATGAAATGTTAGCAGTGGTCGGTTCTCCCTACGATACGCTCGAAGAAGTCATTGGTTTACGGGGTCAAGGTCAAGGTTCCCTTATCGAGTTTGGCATAAATTACCGTCAATTGGAGCTAACCCCAGAAGGAACGATAGACTGGCAAGCCTTAAGTTCTAGCGTGTCAGATAACACACGTTTAGTGTTAATTCAGCGTTCTTGTGGCTATTCTTGGCGTTCTAGTTTATCAATAGCTGATATAGAAAAAATCATCTATTTGGTTAAGCAACAAAACCCCAATACCGTTTGTTTTGTAGATAACTGCTACGGTGAATTTATCGAAACCAAGGAACCCACTGCTGTTGGTGCCGATCTAATGGCGGGGTCATTAATCAAAAATCCTGGTGGCACTATTGTCAATGCTGGCGGTTATGTTGCTGGTCGCGCTGACTTAGTGGAAGCAGCAGCCTGTCGCCTCACAGCTCCTGGTATTGGTAGTTATGGTGGTGCTACTTTCGATCAAAATCGCTTGCTATTCCAAGGATTATTTTTGGCACCGCAAATGGTAGGAGAGGCGATGAAGGGGACGTATCTTACTGGTTACATATTTGACAAGCTCGGTTATCCCGTAAATCCCGCACCTCTTGCTCCCCGTGGAGATGTGATCCAAGCTATTAAACTCGGTTGTGCCCAAAAGCTGATTGCGTTCTGTAAAGCTATACAACAGCATTCTCCCATAGGTTCTTACCTAGACCCCATTCCCGATGAAATGCCAGGGTACGAAAGCCAAGTAGTCATGGCTGGAGGGACTTTCATTGAGGGCAGTACCTTGGAATTATCAGCCGATGGGCCTTTACGTGAGCCGTATGTGGTTTATTGCCAAGGTGGGACTCATTGGACTCATGTGGCGATCGCTTTGGAGGCAGCGATAGAGGCTGTAGGCCCAGCTTAATGCAATTTTAGATTTTGGGTTGCACCTTTGGTGCGCTGGAAGCGCAACTTTGATTGTGAAAGAGTTACTAAATAAACTTTTGAGCGCTTTATAAAGCAGAGTTGATAACTTGAGCTTTATATATAGTAATCCTATTTGATTTGTGACAATTGAAAGCCATAGATACCCGATTTATCAAACAAATCGGGTATTTAGTTTATATAGGTATTTTTCGGAAAGATTACTGGCTTAATTGTGCAACAGGTGTTTCTAAATCAGGTAACTAAGTTTGCAGAAAGTGAGAATGACTCAGCTATTTTCTGCCGTTATTGTATTAATTAAGCGAGAAGTTGAACAGCAAAAAAGAGGCAGACAACTCTCGAATTTATCTAAAAATAAAGGAAACTACAATCATGTTGCACGAACTATTTACCAATTTGTCTGTTGAACAACAAGAAATTGTATCTGGCGGTACTTGGTCTTACACACCAGAAAAAAATGAGGATACCAAGTTACAAGATAACATTAATACTAGTTTCTTGGACGCAGATAACTTTTTTGATCTTTATGCAGATGTCAGATCTAATGAAAACGGTGGTACCGTAAAACAGAATATAGAAGCTGCTAAAGACATAACTAAGTCCACAGCTAATAAGTACGTTCACTTGTTTGTATAACTAACTGAATATACCCTCATCAATTGGGTATAAATTTGTATGATTAGGCAATTAATTATTCTAGTTAATTGCCTAGTTTTTAACTATACAAAAACTATTCACTCCTTAAAATTAGAAATATAATGCCATGTTTAACTATAAATATTCACAAGAAAATGAATTATTTATTATTTTACCTGAACAATTTCAAGAGACAATATCTGGTGGCTATTCGTCTTCCGTGAGTGATATATATGATGTTTATTTTCAAGTTAAAAATATCAAAAGTTTTGCTAATAATGAAAATATTTTAGATAACGGTGAAAATAAAATTTCTAATGCACAAAAAACTGGATATGAACTTTCAGAATTTAATATTGGCTTGAATCTCAATGGTCGAGAAAGGGGACACAATTCAAGTTCAAATAACCTAAATTGGTTAGATATATTATATGGAATCTTATCAAATTTATGTTAATAAAAGTTCTTAATTTTATTGAAGCAAGTACACCAAAAAGGAATTTTATTTATAAATTACAAAAATGAATTAACATATTGGTCAAAATTTAAATGTTTGTCATTAAATATGATGTTTTACTTATGAAATATAAATTTGTGAGACAGCATAGTGAAGAAGACTGCGGTGCCGCTTGCCTTGCTGCGATCGCTAAATATTATGGACGCAATTTTACTCTAAATCGCATCCGTGAAGCTGTAGGAACTGGACAATTTGGAACAACTTTGTTGGGGCTTCAGCGAGGGGCAAAAACACTTGGTTTTAATGCTCGCTCAGTCAAAACTTCACCAGAACTTTTAAACAGAATGCATGAAGCAACCTTACCAGCAATTATTCACTGGAAAGGGAATCACTGGGTTGTTTTATATGGTAAGAAAGGCAAAGAATGTATAATTGCCGATCCTGCGGTAGGTGTCCGTTATCTTTCTCAAAAAGATTTAGCGGAAGGTTGGACAGATTGGTTAATGCTTTTAGTGGAACCAAATCCAGAATTATTTTTGAAAACAGAAGACGATAACGTCGCTGGCTTTTGGCGTTTCTTTAAGCGCGTCTGGATTTTTCGCTCTATTCTAGCCCAAGCTTTACCTCTCAATTTACTTTTAGGAGTCTTATCTTTAGCGTCTCCTTTTCTGTTGCAGATTCTCACTGATGATGTTTTAGTCCGAGGTGATACAAAGCTACTTACTACTATGGCGATCGCTGTGGTAGTTATGAATTTAATTCTTAGCAGCCTTTCTTGGGTACAATCTAATTTAATCGCCCACTTTGCCCAACGCCTACAATTAGGGCTTGTCATGGAATTTGGCAAGCAGATTTTGCGATTACCTCTGGCTTACTACGAAGCTCGCCGCAGTGGAGAAATTGTTAGCCGCCTGCAAGATATTAGCCAAATTAATCAGTTAGTTGCTCAAGTTGTTATCAGTCTACCTAGTAGATTTTTTATTGCCGTAATTTCTTATAGTTTCATGGTTTTTTATAGTTGGAAATTAACTGTAGTAGCTACACTAGTTTCTCTATTAATGACCATATCTACAATTGTATTTTTACCAACTTTGCGCCAAAAGACTCGTGAGCTTTTAGTTCAAGAGGCAGAAGCACAAGGGGTTTTGGTAGAAACCTTTAAAGGCGCACTTACCCTCAAAACTACCACATCTGGCTCACAGTTTTTAGATGAATTTCAAAACCGATTTGGTAATCTTGCTAATCTAGCGTTTCGGACAATTCATATTGGAATTATTAATAATACTTTTTCTGGTTTAGTTGCTTCTGTTGGAGGTATTGCCTTACTCTGGTTCGGCGGGAATTTAGTGATAAATCCCGATGAAAACCTGAGTATCGGACAACTCTTTGCTTTTAACTCGATGAATAGTAATTTCCTCGGATTAATTGGTACTGTAATCAGTTTTATAGAGGAATTTACCCGTGCCAAAACTGCCATCCAACGTCTGACAGAAGTTATAGATACTACACCAGAAAATGAAGACGATGGTAAAAAACCTTTTGCCAACATCCCCGGTAACGCTGATATTATTTGTGCAAATGTCAACTTTCACTATGCTGGTCGAGTCGATCTACTAGAAGACTTTACTTTAACAATTCCTGGTGGTGAAGTTATTGCCGTCATCGGCAAATCTGGATGCGGTAAAAGTACTTTGGCTAAACTAATTGCCGGCTTATATTCTCTACAGTCTGGGAATATTCGTATTGGATTATATAACTTACAAGACCTTGCACTTGATTGTCTACGGCAACAGGTGGTGCTTGTTCCTCAAGATGCTCACTTTTGGAGTCGTTCTATTGTAGAAAATTTCCGTTTAGGAGCGCCCTACGCTACTTTTGAGCAAATTGTCAGAGTTTGTCAAATTACTGGTGCAGATGAATTTATTAGTAAACTTCCGGAAAAATATCAAACTGTTTTGGGTGAATTTGGTGTAAATATTTCTGGTGGACAACGTCAACGCCTAGCAATAGCAAGAGCTATTATTACAGACCCACCAATTCTCATTTTGGATGAGTCTACTAGTGGTCTCGATCCTGTGAGTGAAGCGCAAGTTTTGGATCGATTACTAAAACATCGCCAAAGTAAAACCACAATTTTGATTAGTCATCGCCCCAAGGTAGTTAATCGGGCTGATTGGATTGTATTACTAGAACAAGGTAGGTTAAAACTTCAAGGTTCCTTGGATGAATTACGGGCAAAACCAGGAGACCATATAGGCTTTTTAATTCCTTAAATATTGACCATTATTCGGAGAAATATGCTCTACACACATAATAAGAAAATTCTCCCATCAGTTCAGGATGAAGAGTTTCTTCCTCCTATTAGTGCTTGGACATCTTTACTAGGAATATTTCTTGTAGCAACTGTTGGTTCTGCGATCGCTCTATCTTCATGGATTAAATATAATGTGATGGTGAATGCTCCTGCTGTTGTCCGTCCTATGGGTAACGTTCGGCTAGTACAACCAGAAATAGAGGGAATTGTTCGAGATATCTTCGTGCGTGAAAATCAGGTTGTCAAACAGGGTGATGCAATTGCTCGCCTAGATACTGAGCAACTACAAATCAAAAGAAGCCAACTGCAAGTTAATATTCAACAGGGGAGATTACAACTAATTCAAATTGATGCTCAAATTAGCACTCTAAATACTCAGATACTAGCTGAAAGTAGAGTTATAGAACGAACAGTTGCTTCTGCGAAAGCAGATTTAATCCGCAACCAACGAGATTATCAAGAACGGCAAGTTACTACTGAAAATGAATTCATCGCTTCACAAGCCAATTGGCAAAAAGCACAGGCAGACTTGCAAAAAGCCCAAGCCGATTTAGACTTTGCAAAGATGGATCGCGATCGCTATCAACAGCTTACCAAAATTGGAGCAATTGGTCGGCGTGAATTTGAGCAAAAAAAATTAGTGGTTGAGCAGACTAAATCCACACTTGAATCTGCCAAAAGATCCGTAGACATTGCCCAAGCCAAAATGCAGTCAGCTCGAGTTGCAATCAATCCTAGTATAGCGATGGTGGCGATCGCCCAAGAACGCATTGCCCAAGAAGTTGCTAAAGGTCAAGCAACCATCGCTAACTTGCAAAAAGAAAAACAAGCTTTGATACAGCAAGGAGTTGAAATGCAAACTCAATTCAAGCAGTATCAAAAAGAGCTTCAACAGGTGGATACTCAACTGGAAAGTAGCATTATTCGTGCCACTAGTGACGGTATCATCCTCAAACTCAATTTGCGTAACCCCGGCCAAGTGGTGCGTACTAGCGAAGCTCTTGCTGAAATTGTTCCGCAAAACGCTCCTTTGGTGATTAAAGCTATGATTCCGACTGCGGAAATCAACAAAATTGCAGTTGGTCAAAAAGTACAATTGCGAGTTGATGCTTGCCCATATCCAGATTATGGCACTCTTGCAGCTGTTGTCAGTGCTATTTCTCCGGATGTAATTACACCTGAAAGTAAAAATCTCGGTGCAGAAACCTCAAATGCTGCAAATTCTCTTGCTAGCTATTTTGAAGCAACTATTCAACCCGAAAATCTTAAATTTGGAAATCGCGATCGCCAATGTCATATCCAACCAGGGATGGAGGTTAAAGCTAATATTATTTCTCAAGAAGAAACAGCCATGCAATTTATGCTACGAAAAGCAAGGTTAGTCACTGATTTATAATTTTTTGCTGGAATTATCAGTTGTTACACCAAGAAAATTATACATTGAATTAATTACAGTAGACTATCATCCATCATCGCTTTAGCTTAATCTTCTCTCTCCTGAATTTACAGGGAAGAGAATATTGTCTTTATAAATTATGCAATAAACATCAGTATCATATAAAATTAATTAATAATATACTGTGTATTTTCGAGAAGTAAAATGGTATTTTTTGGTAATTGTTTTGTACCCTTTAAATACTCTATTTCACATAAATATAGCATGATTTACGTAAAATATTGTTTTACGATAGTAAAATAAATAACGTTGCAATATTTTATAAATCATACTCTTTAGTTACATAAATAGATTCTAATTTCCATTGTTAAACTTATGTCTCTTGTTCAATTTCTCATATTTTATTATAGAATTCAACAAGCATTACAATGGTGGCATTATAGGCAGTCAATTAAGCTCTTTCTAGAAGCTGAGAAAATTCGGGACGAATTGTTGCAAGAAACTTTCACAATCCGTTGCAATTTATATTTGTTGACACTAGAAAATATGAGTATATCAAGCACTAAAACTCAAGAATACCTAGACAAAATTGACAATTTGCATCATTCTTTAGTGAAATTGAGCGATCGCTTGTTTCCAGCGTTCCTTCAAGATAGCCTTCCTTTAGCTATTGAGTGCTTATTGGAACGTTGGGTAGCATCTAATCCTCATATACATTTTCAGAGCGATATGCCACTTGATTGGCGACACGAGCCAGTTGAACGCAGTCTGCTCGTTTTAATGTCTTTAGAAGAATTACTAACAATAATTTTGTCAGAAATATTAGCCTCAGTTTCAATTAATTTTACTTTAAAAAAAAAGAAAAACTTAGGAGAATTAAAGATACAAATTAATTATCCCGATGTATCTACATTTGTCTTTAATTCTAACCTACCAGAATTAAAGTATCTTTGCGAAACCTTTCGATTTTTAACATCAGGAAAATGCTTGTATCGTACTCAAAATCTCAGAGTTACTTGGTATTTTATCTGGTAAGTAGGATTGCTTAATTATTTGTTGTTACTGGAAAAAATACCTCTATAGAAGCATTATATAAGTAATGCAATCTAATATAAAAAAATAATTATTGTAGATGCCCAGACAAATTGTACTTATGTAGTTAATTAACATAGTATTAATTATGAAACAAGCTTTGTCTGAGAAAGAATTGCTAAAAATTTTAGTAATTGATGACCACGAATCTGTTCTGAATGGAACAGTAGAAATACTACGAAAACATTATCCTGATGCTAATTTTAGCACTGCTACAAACGCTAATAATGCTCTCGATCGGGTCGATAACATACAGCCAAATATCGTAGTTATGGATCTTTCTATTCCAGAATTTTCTGGATTTAAGGCGCGACCTGATATAGGTGTACAACTTCTGAGAACGCTGATGAAAAACTATCCCAACTTGAATTTTATTATTCAAAGCGCCCATGTAAGAACACTGGTAAGAATTAGACCAGATATTGATAGTCATAAAGGAGGCTTTACAGTCGCCGATAAAAGTCTTGCTACTCAAGAAATGTTGACCAGAGTAGATTGGGCATTACAGGGACTAACACATACCAAAGATATCAAAGGCATTCATACTGGATTAGAGGTGAAACCAGAATGGCTTAGGGTGTTGACTTTGGCATTTGAGGAAGGATTGCAAGATAAAACTATTGCCGAGAGAATGTCTATATCTGAACGGATGGTGCGTCATTATTGGAGCAAGTTACAAGACGCTTTAAATATTTATCCTCATGAAGGAAAAAATATTCGTATTCAAACTGAAATGCGAGCTAGGGAAGAAGGTTTAATTGATTAAATAATAATCAATTTTTCAGGAAGTTTATTACTTATGTCTATTAATACATGTTTCCTTTTTATTGATTAATAATAAGTCAATAATGATTGAATTATAACTAAAGGCTGGGGAACAAGCTTATGCGGCCTGGACTTTGGAGAATAATCAGAGACAAAATTGACGTTTTGCGTGTGGGTGCATTACCAGGAATGATAGTAATTGGGCTAATAATCTTTGCTCGTCTTATTGGTTCAATGCAATTTTTAGAATGGTTAGCTTTTGATACTTTTCTGCGTTTGCGTTCTGAAGAACCAACAGATGAACGAATTGTGCTTGTGGGAATTAATAAAGATGATATCCGCAGTCATAAAGATGAAATCAAAAACAACAAATTTTATCCAGATTGGATACGCGATCGCATTGTGATTATCGGCATAATTGACCCCAGCCGTCAAGACTTCATAAATACTTCTGCAATTACATCTATCGAACCTGCAACAGAGCGAATTTACAAAGTGGAAATTCCAGTACATGCTGTTAGCCAAATTATCAGTGAAGTGCTTAAAGCTAGACCGCTCTTTAATACTTGGGACGATGGATGGGAATATATATGGATTTTTGCCTGGGGTTTTTTAGGAATTGCTATTGCTCGGTTGACTAAATCTCTTTTGGCAAATTTGGTGCTTGTTGGTATTGCTAGCTTTAGCCTAGTCCTTGTTTGTTATGTACTTTTGATTTGGGGTTGGTGGATTCCAGTAATACCAGCAATTCTCGTTTTAGTGATAAATGGCATGGAACTCACTGCTTTATATCAATCTGACAAAGCTTTGCACTCAGGAATTCACGCTCGTCAAGCCATCATTGAACGTACATTTGAAACCATTCACAACGGCCCGCTGCAAAGTCTGGCTAAAGTTTTGAAGTTAGTTCGATGCCAAGATTTACCAATGCAAGAACTATTGCCAGAACTAGAAAAAGAACTAGAAAAATTAAATCACGAGCTACGGGGAATTTATGATTTTTTGCAACGCGAACCTCCAACTCAAGATAGTAGTCTTTACTTAGGAAATCATCTAGTACTAAATTTGCAAGACCCTCTTCATGAAATTCTCTATCAAGTTTACACCCACACTTTAGAGCGAGACTTTCCCTGTTTTAGAACTATCAAGGTTAAAATTCGTACCTTTGAGCCTTTGGATGAGCAATACTTGAATAATGAACATAAGCAAGGACTCTGCCGATTTCTGGAAGAAGCTTTGTGCAATGTTGGCAAACATGCCATAGGAGTAACCTGTCTCGAAGTCACTTGCACTTCATCTCAAGGCTGGTACACTCTGAGAATTATCGATGATGGCTTAGGAATTAATTCATCTAGAGAAGGTCGTGGCACACAACAGTTTATCAATTTAGCTCGGCAACTCAAAGGAAAATTTCAGCGACTACCCCTTGAACCTCAAGGAACTATTTGTGAGTTATCTTGGCCTGTAGCAAAGTTTTGGTTGCGTTAATATTCAGCTTAGGAAAGTAATAAGTAAGAAAGCCTGCGTGTAAACAGCCGTCAAAGTCGCTACACGTAGGCTTTTCATCAGCAGTTCAGTAACTTCTATGCTATTCAAATTAGATGCTATAAATTCTAGGTTGAATTTAGCTTGGTATGATGAATATAAAAATAGATTTCAATAAAACTTGATGGATTCTCTCTACACTCCCACTTCCGATATTATCGTTGCTGGCTTTCATGCTCTTTCTGAGCCATTACGGCTTAAAGTTTTGGAACTGCTCAGAGAGCAAGAACTTTGTGTGTGTGACTTGTGCGAGACTTTAGGCGTTACCCAGTCGAAACTGTCTTTTCACCTGAAAACTCTGAAAGAAGCTGGCTTAGTCCGCTCGCGCCAAGAAGGTCGCTGGATTTACTACAGTCTTAATTTGGCTCAATTTGTTATTTTAGAGCAATATTTATCTGATTATCGCCGCTTCACTAAGATACTGCCTGCCCGCCCCTGCTAAGATTCCCAACTACATATCAAGTTTTTTTGATGAATTTTTATATCTTGCCGTTGACAACAAATATATATATCAAGTTTTCTTGAAATGAAAGGTGTACAAACTTAGCAATAACACGCGGTGGAGAAGTCGATGAAAACAAAAATTAGAAAATTGGCTCTCGCGTTAGGAACGCTAGCTCTAGCAAAGTGATGAAAACGAAAACCATTTCTAAACAACTTTCTTTTCTTGACCGCTTCCTGACATTATGGATTTTTCTGGCAATGGCTGTTGGGGTCGGCTTAGGCTATTTTCTTCCTGGAATCGAAGCCTTTATTAATCAGTTTCAGGTAGGAACGACTAATATACCGATCGCCATTGGCTTAATTCTGATGATGTATCCACCCTTAGCTAAGGTGCGGTATGAAGAGTTAGGGGATGTATTTCGCAACGGTAAAATTCTCGGTATATCACTAATTCAGAATTGGATCATCGGGCCAACAGTAATGTTTGCTCTGGCAACTACCTTCTTACGAGATTATCCAGAATACATGACCGGATTGATTTTGATTGGATTAGCCCGCTGTATTGCAATGGTAGTTGTATGGAGTGACTTAGCAAGAGGTAATACTGAGTACACGGCTGGATTGGTTGCGTTCAACAGCATTTTCCAAGTCATCTTTTATAGTCCTTACGCGTGGTTTTTCATCAGTGTGCTGCCGCCGCTGTTTGGGTTGCAAGGCAGTGTCGTTAACGTGAGTATTGCCGAGATAGCCCAGAGTGTGTTCATCTATCTCGGTATTCCCTTTTTAGCTGGATTTTTCACTCGTTACTTGTTAGTAAAGGTGAAAAGTAAGCGCTGGTATCACGAGGAATTTGTGACCAAAATTAGCCCGATTACGCTGATTGCTTTGTTATTTACAATCGTGGTCATGTTCAGCTTAAAAGGGAATTTAATCGTTCAGATTCCTTTGGATGTGGTTAAGATTGCCATTCCGCTAATCATCTACTTTATCGTCATGTTTTTGGTCAGCTTTTACATGGCTTGGCGAATCAAGACGGACTATTCCAGAGCCGCAAGTGTAGCGTTTACAGCCGCAGGAAATAATTTTGAGTTGGCGATCGCAGTAGCGATCGCAGTATTCGGCATTAATTCGGGTGTGGCTTTTGCAGCTGTCGTTGGCCCTTTAGTGGAAGTGCCTGTACTGATTGGTCTTGTTAATGTTGCCTTCTGGCTTCAAAAACGTTATTTCGCACCACCTGATTCCAGAACCCTATAAATTTAGTCCCATTATCTAGAGGAGTTGAACTATGAAACGTGTGATGTTTGTCTGCAAAAAGAATTCTGCCCGTTCCCAAATAGCGGAAGGCCTTGCTAAAACTCTTGGTAAGGGAAAGATTGAAGTAATTAGCTCTGGGTTAGAAGCAAGTCAAATTAGACCAGAAGCGATCGCTACCATGAAAGAAGTTGGCATTGACATTACCGATCAATATTCAAAACCTCTAAGTGACTTTAAAGCCGAAGACTTTGATGTAGTAATTTCTCTGTGTGGTTGTGGTGTCAATTTGCCGCCAGAGTGGAGCGTGCAGGAAGTATTTGAAGACTGGCAGCTAGACGATCCAGCTGAACAGCCGGAAATTTTCCCCAGAGTCCGCGATGAAATTAAAGAACGGGTAACTCAACTGATTGCGTCTGTGAATAAAAAATTTACACCTGCTGGATAAGGATTTGTAGTACTCGGATTAAACTAAGGCTCGAATAAGCCCATGCCAGAAGAGTTAACCGAATTACACGGTGGGTATTCGTGCGATCGTCTCTGTTATGGATGACCCATCAAATTTAGATTTGTATCAAGAAGTGAACATTCCTTATCTCTGGCTGCCAATCAAAGGCGGTGCTGCACCCAGTCAGGAGCAACTTCAGGAATTGCAAAACTTTATTGATAGTCAAAATAATCTTGGCAGTGCTATTGCCATTCATTGCACCAGTGGCAGACGGCGAACGCCTACCAAGAGTTTAATTCTGACGGTACCATGAAGGATTTGCCCTACCGCGATCGCGTCGTGGATGTCATGGAAGAACTTTACAAGTTCACCTTGTTGCTACGAGACAAGGTGGACTACCTAAGCGATCGCTACAGCGAACGCAAAGAAAAAGCAGCCAAACAAGTGATTGAGATGGCGAGCAAAGCCTTAGAAGCAGACTCTATTTAGGTATCTAATTGCCATTTGAGTTGTTAAAAATTAGATATTCATCTAAATTAATTATGACTGGGGATTCTTAATAGCGAGGAAGGACACAAGACCGCAGCCCTGTATAGGAGCCAGAAGCCAGAATGTATAGTTTTCCTGACTTCTGACTCCCTAACCAAAAGCATATTGCAGACAATTGAGAACTGTCCAAAAGAATTTTGCTCAATAACCATGCCACTATAGAAAACAGAGCGTCCAATTGAGCAAGAGGAAGGCTAAAGAACGCTGTGCAGATAACATTTTTAGGGACGAGTTCGGGCGTACCCACAAGAGGGCGCAATGTTTCCAGCGTTGCCCTCAGATTACCCCAACGGGCAGAACTGTGGTTATTCGACTGTGGTGAAGGTACTCAGCATCAACTTTTGCGGAGTGACCTGAAAAGCAGCCAACTATCCCGAATTTTTATCACCCACATGCACGGCGACCACATTTTTGGCTTGATGGGACTTCTGGCCAGTTGCGGCTTGGCTGGTAACGTGGCACGAGTTGATATCTATGGCCCGCCTGGATTAAATGAATATATCCAAGCTGCTTCTCGTTATTCCCATACGCACTTTTCTTATCCCATCAAAGTTCATGCTATCCGTCCTGGAGTCATTTATGAAGATAATGAATTTACCGTTAGCTGTGGTCTTTTGCATCACCGCATCCCAGCTTTCGGTTATCGCTTAGCAGAAAAAGACCGAGCAGGACGCTTTGATGTGGAAAAAGCCAAAGCTTTGCAAATTCCTCCTGGTCGTATTTATGGTCAACTCAAGCGTGGTGAAACAGTGACACTTGCCGATGGGCGAGTGATTAATGGCACAGAACTATGCGGACCTACAGAAATTGGACGCAAGATTGCTTATTGCACAGACACAGTTTATTGTGAAGGCGCAGTTGAATTGGCGCAAGATGCAGATGTTTTAATTCATGAGGCTACCTTTGCCCATCAAGATGCAGACATGGCTTTTCAGCGATTGCATTCTACATCTACGATGGCAGCACAAACAGCCTTAGTCGCCAAAGCGCATCGATTAATTATGACTCATTTCAGTCCGCGCTATGCTCCTGGAAATTCCTTGGAGTTGAAGGATCTGCTTCAGGAAGCCCGTGCCATCTTTCCCAATACGGACATGGCTTATGATTTCATGACTTATGATGTCCCCAGACGCAGGGAACTAGAGTTAACCGAGGTAAGCGTTTAACTTGTATTAGCGGAGATGGAAAGACAAGGGGGATAGGGAGACAAAGTGAGACAGCGCTCTTGGTAGGGGGCCACTGCATTGGGTGTTAGCGTAGCGAAGCGCGAGTCCTCTCCCAAGGGGAGCAAATGGCGTTTTCCCGACTCAAGCGACTGCGTTAGCGAGCCTGCGAGCGTCACTTAAAGGGGAGATAAAGGAGATAATTTTTCTCTTCTTAATTTACAGGGCTTTTCAAGTAATTGAACTACACTACTCCCTTTTGGGGTTAAATTTATTCTTTTAATAATCACATTTTTATTTATACAACACTTATATTTTTGAACCGGACATGATTTACTAATTTTATGTAATTTTCAATTTAAAATATTAAAGACAAAATAAAAATGTAATATTATCTACTTTTTTAGTAGATAAATAATACTGAATACAGTACATTCTATTATACATATTTAAATAATTTTTCAAAATTTTGCATACATTTAATATACAAGTCTATGCTGTTTTATAACTTTTGTTTTGAATAGATATCCAAATTTTTACCTGTTATTAGTGAACCGAGCAACTCAGTATTATCAAAGGACAAATATTTAAATATTAGTGTTACTTGCTTTGTTGCACTAGGCATCGAATTATAGACAAGCAAACTCAAAACATAGACCGCATAGTCTTTACTCGGTATTTTTATATACTTATTTAGAAGATTAGCATCTTGAATAATAATAAATTTATATTTTGTAATTACACCATAATTTATCACTATAATACTGAGAATAATTGAATTACATAAACAACAAAAAATATTAAATAATAGAACATTTTTAACTAATAAGGATCTGTTAAAGATTCACAGAGAGGGTTGACTCTCATAACAATCTTAATATAATCTCAATATTCTCACTAGTAATTGTAGCCGACTTAAAATTTACTATATTGACTTAAATAAAGTCGGTATGTGTCAATTTTTGCTCAATCACTTCTCGTTAGAAATCTTTATAGCTAGGTTAGGAAACATTTAGTATATTGTTATGTCTATAAGTTAAAAAAACTCATGCTCAAGATATTTTTTCACAATCTTCCGTACATATTGTTTCGATATTAGAGGACTTTGATAGTGGCTAATACGAGTCTGAATCAAGAGCAACTGGTTACTAACACTTCACTAAACGCGTTTGACATCAGACAAATATCTACAACTTTGCTTCGCCGACGCTTTCTTATCTTGGGTGTTTCCTGCTTAGTTATGTCAGTTGCTGGTTTAATGGCTGTTATTAACAGACCAAGTTACCAAAGTTCTATGCAGATACTGGTGAGTTCCAATTTAGGTGAAGAGTTACGGTCAAGTGATATCCAAAGAGATGTCAAGAATGAGTTTAACGACTCTAATCTGCAAGTTGTTGACTATGCTACTCAGATGAGACTAATGCTGAGTTCTAAGTTAATTGAGAAAGCTGTAAATTTGCTTCGTGCCTATTATCCAGATATTACGTCAGAAGATATCAAAGGTAAAAATGAGGAAGGCAAAAAAGTACCTCTGGAAGTGACCCAAGTAGGAGTTAGGACAGGAGTGAATAAAGTTCTTAGTAAAGTCTATGAGGTTTCTTTTAATGATGACGATCCGGTTAAAGCCAAACGAGTAATTCAATCCCTACAAAAAGTCTATCAAGACTACAACATAGAGCAGCAAAAAGAACGTCTAAATAAAGGTATTTCTTTCATTAATGCTCGGCTGCCTAAAATAAAAAAAGAAGTGAATCAAGCAGAGCAAAACTTAGAAAATTTTCGCAGGAAATATAACTTACTCGATCCAGAAGTAGAAAGTAAAATCATTCTACAATCTCTTACTGACACTCAAAAACAGCTACAAAGTACTCGGGCACAGCTTCAAGACGTACAAGCTCGCCACAATAGCCTAGAGCAAAAAATGGCGGTTTCATCCCAGAAGGCAGCTATTTCTTCTCGTTTAAGCCAATCGAGCCGCTACCAATCGTTATTAAATGAGATTCAACAGACTGAACTGTCTTTAGCTAAGGAACGGCTGCGCTATACAGATGAATCTCCAACAATAGAAGAATTGGAGCGGCAACGCCAGAGTCAACAGAAGTTATTACGGCAAGAGGTGGAGCGATCGCTAAAAGAAAAAGCTACCATCGACGGCACAGAAGCATCCTTGACACAAGAGCAGATGGTAGAAGTTAACCCGCAGCTAGCACAAGAATTAATTCAGTTGCAGGTAACTGCCCAAGGACTAAGTGCCAATGAAAAAAGCCTAACCGAATCAGAACAGCAGCTTCGCACGAAGTTACGCAAGTACCCAAGCTTGATAGCAGAATACAACCGCCTCCTGCCAGCAGTGGAAAATAACCGCAAAATCCTTGAGCAACTGCTTCAGACACAACAATCTTTGGGATTGAAAATTGTTCAAGGAGGATTTGATTGGCAGGTGTTAGGAGAACCGGATCTGGAAACATCTACGAGTGACAATAGATTATTCATTTTACTTGGGGGCGTGGTAATCGGTCCCATTCTAGGCATTGCAGTAGCTTTAACTTGGGGGATGTTTAGTTACGCAATCTGCTCCGTACAAGAATTACAGAAGCTGACAAACCTCCGATTACTGGGGTCAGTGCCAAACCTCAAGCCGCGTTGGGCTAAGAAGCGGTTTCCAAGCCTGTCTTTGCACGAACAGCAAAACTTAGCTCCTTCTTTAGTAGAAGCAGACACTTGGTTGCCTTGCCACGAAACTTTGGATATGGTCTACCAAAACATTCAAATATTAAAGTATCCCTTCACCTTTAAGTCGTTGATGTTGACTTCAGCCGTATCTGGAGAAGGTAAGACTACCCTGTCCTTGGGGCTTGCGGCTAGCGCCGCTCACATGCATCGACGGGTACTGCTGATTGATGGCAACCTTCGATATCCTAGGCTGCACAAAATTCTGGAACTATCCAATGACTGGGGGCTATCGCTGTTATTACTCGATGAGACAAATACCCGCGTTCAAGATTATATCCAGCCTATTCACCCTGCTATTGACATTTTGACTGCTGGCCCTACACCAGAAGATACAGTCAAGTTGCTGAGTTCGCAGCGAATGAAAGAATTGCTGGAGTTGTTTGAGCAAATCTATGACCTAGTGCTGATAGATGCTCCGCCCATTTTAGACACAGTAGATGGCAGAATTTTAGCAGCTTTTTGCAATGGCATTATCATGGTGGGGCGTATCGGTCAGATCAGCCAAAATGAACTGACTCAGGCTACAGGAATTTTGAGCCAGTTGAATTTACTTGGAATTATTGCTAATGATATTTACTGAAGGGCATTAAAAAGGCATAAATACTCATAGTGGTTGTTGACTGTTGACTGTTGATGCTGACAACTGACAATCGATCAATGACTGCCAACTTTCGCTAAATTGGAAAAAGGTAAACACAAGGAAACTTTCAATGTCAGCACAATTGTTACTGGTGGATGATGAACCAGGATTGCGGGAAGCCGTGAAAGACTATTTACAAGAAAGCGGTTTCAGTGTTCAAGTCGCCAGTAACGCCCGTGAAGGTTGGGACTGGATGCAGCAGAACACACCTGACTTAGTGATTTCGGATATCATGATGCCCCAGGTAGATGGCTATCAGTTCCTCAAGCAACTGCGAGAAGACCCCCGCTTCCAAGCACTCCCAGTTATATTTTTAACTGCTAAAGGCATGACAGGCGATCGCATCCAAGGCTATCAAGCTGGTGTTGATGCTTATCTGCCCAAACCCTTCGATCCAGATGAGTTAGTGGCAATAGTTGAAAACTTACTGGTCCGGCGTTCAGCCAAGCCTCAGGCTAAGGGTGAAGAGGGTGAAACACCTGATATTGCTGAACTAGCCAGTCAGATTGCCCAAATTAAGGCTTTATTAACCCAAAGAAATGCGATCGCTCAATCCCCAACACCCTTCAAAATCGACCTGACCCCCAGAGAACAAAGTGTTTTAAATTTGGTAGCTGAAGGATTGATGAACAAAGAAATTGCCCGTCGCTTGGAAACCAGCGTTCGCAATGTAGAAAAATACGTCAGTCGTTTGTTTAGTAAAACAGGTACCAATAGTCGTACTGAGTTAGTTCGTTTTGCACTAGAACACGGTCTTGCTAAATAAACTCGATATTGGGGAATTCAGAAGCTAGAAGTCAGTCCCTAGGAAAAATCTCACCCTTTCAGGTGACGTTCGCTCGTAGCGTCTCACGCCACTGGCTCTACTTGGGGAAAGACTGGTTAACGGTAATCGCTCAGAGAAAGCAAAGGTAGAGTGAGAATAATAACTCCTAACTCTACCTCTGTGTTTTGTGCTGTTTTGAATGGTAGTTTTATTTCTGCTGTAATGTACTAGCTAACACTTTTTGAAACTCAAGTAAAACCCTGGTTAGGGCTGCTTGCTATGAAAGATAAATTTTCAAAGACCGTAACCCGCCTAAAAGCAAGGTATTACTTTATGACTACGCACTTAAAAATACTCGTAGTGTGAAGGGCGAAGACCCCTGTAGATGCTTTTTTCGGTTTTTGGGAAAGTAGTGCAATTTTTAGCCTGTAGCCCAGAGGTTAGGTGATACAAACTAACTCATGGTTAGAGAGAATGGGCTTAATTTATAAAGATTTACCATTATAACGCCAATCAAAAATTTGCCACCACTCAAATTAGACTTTTAGCCTTAACTATTGGCTGTTGTTATTGTCAACAGAATTACGTAAGCGCATCAGTTGGCGGCGCATTTGGGGTGAGGCTTTGAACTCAGAGACTTCCTGGGCTTTAACAGATGCTTGCAGCGTCTCTAGAAAGTCATCTGACCCTTCGGTCAAAGCATCCAATAGCACCTGCAATAGTTGCTCGCGATCGCCCAGTAAACTCTTTTCCTCGATCAACCGAAACTTAAGATGTATTTCGCACTCATAAACACCTACTTCAATATTACTTATTTGGCGTGGTAATGCTTTCGAGTTCATAGTTTTGAGGATTCCTGTACTTGGTGGTCATGAGGATGAGTGAGCTATATCCAAGAGCAAAAATTCTTTATATTTTTTTGAATCCACAGCCCTTAAATTAAGAATTTTTCCTCAGTCCATAGCATTTATATTCCATTTCACTCATTTGTGATTTTTTCCTAGCTAAACTTTACACTGCCTCTGTCACAAGCTTCGTGCCCTAGATATGATTTAGGTAAGCCATAACTATTATTCAGTTTTTAAGATTCTATACAATAAAGTTTTTGTAAGAAGTTGTTATAGCTTTTTAAAGGTTTTTACACCAACTTTATCTTCATGTCAACAATAGTTTGAGTTTTTACTGAACTTTTGGTGTTTACACGTAAGTAAAAACGCTGTTTTTTTTTGATTTTATTAAAGCCAGAGGTAGCTGTACGATAATTACGTAAAATTACTGTATGTACGTTTTTTTCATTATAAAAATCAGGATATTTTGATGAATAAATTTATTGAAAGTAAAGTTCAAGCTAAGTTATACCATTTTGGATTGAAGGGGATTGGGAACTCGCAGTCTCCTCTGGGGATTAGGGTTAGAGGTAATGGCGATTGAAAACTGGGAACAAGAGGGGGGAAAGAGAAAAAGCTCAAGGGCAAAGGCATAGTTATTTCCTTTTCCCCTTATCCTTTTCCCAATCCACTCATTTACTATACTTTTGTCAAGGGATTTGCTGTATTCCCAGCTTGTGCGTGAAGTGCATTTAAGCCCGGGCATAGCGTCTACAATGATTTCAGTGTAATCAACCCAAACCTTACACCCTTCTATGGACAATCCAATGCTGCTCAAGTCCACAACCCGGCATATTCGCATTTTTGCGGCAGAAATTGACCGGGATGGCGAACTGGTTCCCAGTAATCAGGTATTAACGTTGGATGTTGACCCAGACAACGAATTCAACTGGAATGAAGATGCGCTACAACAGGTTTATCGCAAGTTTGATGAACTTGTAGAAGCATCTAGTGGCGCAGACCTAACAGACTACAACTTACGCCGCATTGGGTCAGACTTGGAGCATCATTTGCGATCGCTCCTACAAAAAGGCGAAATCAGCTACAATCTCTCTGCTCGCGTCACCAACTACAGCATGGGACTTCCTCATGTTGCAGTTGACGAGAATAAGTAGATTTCAGACTGACGAGTTATGAGTAATAATTACTATTACACCTAACTCCTTGGGGGCACGGCAGTGCCATGCCCCCAAATTTCCGACAAACTGCCGTTTTGAAATTAACTTCATAGTTTCCTCTTTTTTACCAAAAAGTAGACTGATAAAATGTTTTCCTAAATCAATCACTACGAGGTTGTAGTAATTGGGTGCGTAGGTGCAAAGCGGTGAGGCAGTCGCAGTCTTGGATGCCACTTGCTACCCTGCGGGAACGCGCTTGAGCGAACAAGCCGGGGAACCCGTTCGGCGTTCGCCCTTGGCGTTGCTGTACCCTTGCCGGGAAGCAAGCTACGCGTAGCGTCTCCCCTAGGAGACCTAGGAGAAGGCTAGTCATTCTCGTACTGCTTCGCAGAACCCAAAGGGTAGAGTAAGGCTTGTCGACAGACATCGCCAAGCCTCCAACTCGACAAACCCCTAAATAATTTAGTCATCAGTAAATAGTCATTAAACTCAAAATGGTAAAAAAGTACTTTAAGAGACAGCATCTCAGTCGTCTTAATTCTTAATTAAAGTTAATTGATGCACGAGACTTATAAACTAAAGAAATACCAGTATTATTTACCTTATTTATGATAAGTTCATTCATTAATAACTAAACAGTTTAGATATGCTTGGGTTATGCTTTGGTGACAGGATTAAAGTTAGTTGCTATGCCGATGGAGAGCCATAGAGCAATAGAAGCTATCATGAGGCTGTAGAGTTGATTAAGGAGTATGTTCTTGGCATAGATTAGTAAATTACGTTTTAGCATCTGCTGGTATCTGCCAGCTAAAATTATGATCCCAAGTTGGATACGTCAAATTCAAGAAATATGAGCGGTTTAGATTGCCGCTACCAACGCTGTTGAAGAAATTGCCAATCGCCGATCGCCCCGAACACTATGGAAAATGATGCGGCAACGCTCTACTGCCCCAATGAACTTTGTCAGGCTGCTAACCCCCTGACTCACAAGTTTTGCCAGCGATGCTCCACACCCCTACCTAAGCGTTATCTCTGGGCTGTGGGAGATGGTCTGAGTGTGGGTAATCCTGGAGAATTATTAGCCGATCGCTATTTAGTCATCAGTAAATCTGTTGTTTTAGATACTAAGCCTGGGTTGCTACCCGAAGTACCTGAATTAGAAAATTTACAAAGCATCAGAGCTTATCTGAGACTAATTCCCTATCGCTTAAACGTACCGCAGGTATATGGAGTGCTTCCCCTAGGCGATGGACGCGCTCAAAAAGAAGTCTTACTTTTAGAAAAACCACCGTTGTTAACAGATACTACAGCTCTACAAGTGCAGCTATGTAGCCAATTAACTACTGCTTGGCGCGATGCCACATCAATGCGTCAACTCAATTGGCTATGGCAAATAGCTCATCTGTGGCAACCTTTTGTAAGTGAAGGCGTGGCCTCTAGCTTACTCGACCCGCATTTATTAAGGGTAGAAGGATCTTTAGTCCGCTTATTAGAATTACGTTTTGACTCCCCAACGGCAGTTGACTTAACTCAATTAGGTGAATTTTGGCGACAATTGCACTCTCAGGCAAAACCAGTCATAGCTGAATTTGTTAACGAAATTAGCAGTTTGCTGATTCAGGGAAAAATTAACTCGCCAGAGATATTAATTGCTGTTTTAGATCGAGGACTGGCAGAATTAGGGCGCGCTCAAACACCCAGCATCAAAATTATCACCAAAACTGACACCGGGCCGAGCCGCCAACGAAACGAAGATGCTTGTTATCCGCCCAGTGGCACGCTGGTGAGCAAACCACCGCAGGCGACAGCCTTAGCCATTGTCTGTGACGGCATTGGCGGACACGAGGGAGGCAATGTCGCATCCAATTTAGCGATTGAAACAATTCAGCAACAGGTGCAGCAACTGACAAAGGTTCCCTACGACCACATAGAACCTTCACTTTTGCTGGCGGACTTAGACACAGCCGTAGCAGTTGCCAATGACAAAATTAGCCAGCGTAATGACGGCGAACATCGACAGGGAAGACAACGCATGGGCACAACCTTGGTAATGGCGTTGCCTCTTGCCCAAGAAATGTACATTACCCACGTCGGTGATAGTCGTGCCTATTGGATTACACACCACAGTTGTTATCAAGTCACCCTCGACGATGATGTCGCCTCTCGGGAAGTAAGACTCGGCTATGCCATCTATCGCGAAGCTGTGCAACAGAATGGTGCAGGCTCTCTAGTGCAGGCTTTGGGCATGAGTTCCAGCAACTCATTACATCCCACCTCCCAGCGGTTTATTCTCGACGAAGATGCTATTTTTCTACTGACATCCGATGGATTGAGTGACTTTGACCGCATTGAGGAATACTGGGAAACGGATATCTTACCAATTCTGACTGGTGAAGATAATGTCGGAAATGTTGCTAATAAATTAATAGAAATTGCTAACACCAAGAATGGACATGATAATGTCACTATTGCTTTAGTACACTATCAAGTCCAATACCACGAACCAGAGTTAAGCCTGAAAGCAGTCATTCCAGATGGTCTTTATGTCAAAGCTGCTGCATCCCCAACACAAGCAACATTATTAGAAGATAGCCCTCCCCAGAACACTAAAGTAATTCCAGAAAGCAAGCCTGCCACAACTACTCAATTACCGTTTCATTTGATAGTGCCGTTAATATTAGTTGTCGTAGTTGGTTCGATGGCATACTGGGTGAAGCAACGACTATCGCCATCTTCATCAGGAACGATTCCAGTTTTCTCAAATCCAGTTGCGACTTTGCAACCAACTGCTTCCGAGGCACCAACAGCGCGATCGCTTGATAATCTCGCTCGTGGATGGGTGATTAAAACCAACCGAGAAATTACCTTGAACAATAAGGAAATTTTGCCCTCTAACAGTTTTTTAGAAGTTATCGACAAAAACAATCCTCAAGCTTCTGGAAGCTTTTTGGTAAATATGCGGCTCTGCTCCAGTGAAAACACGCTAACTTCAGCAGATCCAAACAAAAAAGTAGGCTCTCGTTTACCGATACAAGAAAAAAGAGTATTGGTAGAATTGTCTAAACTAAAACGCTTGGGAGTAACTGTTTTGCAAGCAAGCGATAGGAGTCCATGTGATACTGTGCCCCAATCTCCAGACAGCCAGCCCCCCGAACCAAATGCACAAAGCGATACCAGTGCAACTGAGTCAAATACTCGATAAACTAGTAAAAACCTGAAATAATATCAGGTAATTATCAAAATAAAAACTCAAGCTGTTAAGGCTTTTGCCTCCTAGCTTGAAAAAGAAACTAGGGAGTAGGAAGTAGGAGTTAAAAGACTGCTGAGTTAGGAGTTAATAGTTTTATCTCCCCCTGCTCCCTTGCCCCTCTGCTCTTTCCTGCTCCCTTTACCTTTATAGTTTCATGAATCAATGCCATCCCTGAACTTGGCGATCGCCCGTCTCATCAACACTGGCACAGACAACTTTGCCATTTGGGTGGTCAAGGCTCCCTATCCCAGTGGCTATGTTCTGCGTGACTGTGTATGGCCTGTTGAACTCTCTCAAGTTTGGCAAGAATGGCAGCAGTTGTTTGCTGGTCATAGTGGTTTAAATATTTCTTCAAAGGGCACGCATCAGGTAAACCCACCTATCAATTTAGGTTCGCCTCCTTTAGGTCAAACCTCTATTTACAGTGTTCGTTTGATGCAACACCTAGGTATCAATTTGTGGCGTTGGGTATTTGATGGGCCGATTCTTGGTAGTCTCGAACGCAGTCGCGGCATCGCTATGGGTCAGCATACACGTTTGCGCTTTCGACTAGAAATTCGTGACCCAGACCTCATCGCTCTACCTTGGGAAATTATGCAGCGCGAGCCTGGTCAATCAGCAATGTCTCTTTCGCAAGATTTGCTGTTTAGTCGTACCACTAGCGAAGTTGAAGCCCTGCCTTATTTGCGAGCCGATCGGGATTTAAACATCCTGCTGGTTTTAGGACATGATGAGAATCTGCAATTATCAAAAGAAGCCGCTATCCTAGAACAAACCCTCTCAAATACTGGTCAGGTGGGTGGCAATTTTAACGCTTATGCACCTTGTAAAGTAACCACACTCCTGCAACCAACTCCACAAGAGTTGATTCAAGAGCTAGAAACAAAAGCATACAACGTCTTTTTTTACGCTGGTCACGGACTGCCAGGGCCAGACGGAGGATTATTCTTTTTACGTTCAGGCATGACCCTCAATGGCATAGAATTAGCACAAGCCTTAACCCGTGGTGGTTTAAAACTGGCGGTTTTTAATGCCTGTTGGGGGGCACAACCAGCTGCTGTTAATCACAAAGCTATCCCTGCCAGCAGTTTAGCAGAAGTAATGATTCGTCATGGTGTGCCTGCTGTTTTAGGAATGCGCGATGAGATTGCAGATCGCGAAAGCCGTAGTTTTATTCAATCCCTTGCCGAAGCTTTACGATCGCGTAAGCCCATTGATGAAGCAGTAGCAGAAGCCAGACAACAGCTGCTAACAGTATATAAGTTCAATCAACCTGCTTGGACTTTGCCCGTTCTCTACCTGCATCCGGATTTTGATGGCGAACTGATTAAAAGCTTTGATGAAGGAATTACGGAACTACCAGATACTGCTATCCCCAGCATAAATTCCAGTTTTGCTAGAGCTTGTTTGCGATCGCTCGCACCAGGGGGTAAAACATGGTTTTTACGATCTGGTGTTACCCGCATCGGTCGCACAAAAGACAATGATATTGTCATTCCAGAACCATCAGTTTCCAAGCGTCACGCCGAAATCCTCTGTCGGAACAATCTCACTGGCAATACTCCGGTGCGAACATATTACCTACAAGATTTTTCTACCTATGGAACAACTTGGTGTTCAAGCCCTAACGGTTGGCAACAAATCCTCCGTGAGGAAGTTCCTCTCCAGTCGGGAATGCAATTAAAGTTTGGAAGTTCTAGAGGTGAGACTTGGGAGTTTATGATTGAAGATTCTTAAAGTGGAGACTGGGGATAAGGGAGATGAGGGAACAGGGTGAGAAAAATTATAACTGATAACTGACTAATACCTAATCATTAATAAAATTGGATTTGCCTTACCAGCACCAGCTTTAAAACCTAGTTTTATCATTAGACAAAATCAAGTTTTTTTACGGAAACATGACAATGACAGGTGTAGCTGTCAATAACGCTAATTAATTCATCAGGAGACTATCAATGGCAAACAAAATCAACACTTCACACACTTTCCACTCTTTACAGTCTCAAGTGGAATTAGAGCTATTAGAGGTATTACTAGAATCAGAAGATACTACTTATCCTTGGAATCCGACTGACGATGAGTCAGAAGTATATTTTGACGAACTAGAACAACAGTTTGGTATGGAGGAATTGCTAGACGAGGAACTGTCTATACGTTCGCAAACTTTTTACAACCAACTAGACAATCTTTGGTCTGAAGTTTCAAATCATTCATATTACAAGTGTAGTATGGAACATTCACTTATAAGCAGTCTTCAAAAAAGTTTACATACAGCCTTTGCTGCTGGTGTACCCCAAGGCTGGCTCAACGAGATTGCGACCAAAGCTGCTGAAATTTTTTCTCCACAACAATCAATGGGTGAGCAACTAGTGCAGTGCGTTCAGTCTGTGCTACCTACATGGGCAGCAGACGACCTTTTTGTCTTAGCTCGACCCTTTGCTTATGCTATGCGTAGCAGTGAATCGCACAATATGACATCTGTAATAAATAATGTTGAGAATCGAGAGTGGACAAGTTTATCAGAAATAGAGCAAGCAAAAGTTAGTATAGCGATCGCTTACTACGCTCTAAAACAATTAGATAGTTTTCAGTCAAAAGCCTAACTTCCGTTGTTTTGTTTTCCTATCCTATCTTTTAGCTTTGATTAAATCTCGACCGCAGATAATTTTGTCTATCGGTGGCGCTTGTGCTGCTAGTTTCAAAGCTCTCCAGGTATCACTCTTTAGGCATAGGCATTGTAGAGTAATCCAACCATAAGTTAATTGCAAAACTAGCGCTATCTATCCTAAGACATAAAAAAGATTTTTCATTTATTGAACATACAACGTTGGGGAGAAGCAACCAACTGTAGGAGTTCGGAGGCAGTCCCGATGAAAAAATTTTCACCGCCATGCATGAAAAAGGGACAAAGAGGACAAGGGAGACAAGGGAGAAACTTTCCCTACACCCTCTTTCAAGTCAGCTAATCACGAGAAAATCCCACAAACAAAGGTAAAAATCTCAGTCCCCGCGTCCCGCGTTCGTGTAGCGTCGACCATAGGAGAAGTTTGCTCAACGGGGGGAACCCCCCGAAGTTGCTCCACTTGGGCAAAGACGACACTTGCTACCCTGCGGGAAGCCCTTCGGGTGACGCTCCTAACGTCGCTACCGCTACGCTAACACCAGTCGCTCATGGGGGAAACCCCAAGACCACGCTGGTTCACCGCGTAAAGCGCGTCTACAACCGGGGGAACCCCAGCAACGCAGTGTCTCCCCAAGACCGCACTTCTCTTTGCGTCTCCCCATCCCCGCGTCTCCCAGTCCTCTCCTATTTAGGCCCAAGAAAGCGGGTGGCAAAATTTTGCGATCGCGTCGGTGACAACGCCCGCGCCTTCAGAATCGCTGCCATCAAAAAGGCGTAAGATAACACTCCAACGACCACCAAAAGTAAAGCGTTGATAGATCCTGTAGCGTTCCATAAAGCGTGGAGTGCAGCAGCGCTAAGATAACCAACTGCAAGAATTTGCCAACTCCGCCGGGGCTTAAGTACAGCTAACCCAATAAAGTACCCCAGATAGCCACTGTAAGCCATATGTCCTGCCACAGAGCCGAGAATGCGTGGAATCAGCAGTTGTAAACCTACCAGTTGACCAGCAGCTCCTACACCCACCTGTTGGGCAACATTGTTAGTTATCTCTGGTACATACTGTGCTAAAGTTTCCAACAGAGTGAAACCCACAGCAGAGGCTGTTCCTAGGAGAATGCCATCTAAAGGTTCCCAAATGCCAATGCGTTCCCGCCAAGGTGAGGGTAATCCCCTGGCGATAAAATATGCTCCGATTACAGGCAACGCTTTGAGCAATTCTTCCATCAACCCCGCACCAAAAAACATCCGCACCAGTAATTCTGTGAAGGTAGGAAAATCTTGAGGTGAGGGCAAGTTACCAGGCAAGACAACGCGAAATACGAAAATAAATAGATCCAATAGGGGACTGAGCAAAATCAGCGTCGTAGTCAATGCCGCACCCATCAGTACCCACCATGGTTTCTGTTTACCGCAAAGTTGGTAAACAAAATAGTAGGCAGCAAACGCTATATAAATTGCTACTATCACTTGATTAGCTTGAGGCTGACCTACCGTAGCAAACATCAGCACCACAAATACTACTGTCAGTATTCCTGGTATGAGGTAAGCTTTACGAGTCAAATCCTTGCCAGTGGAAATAATCGGAAACAGTTGAGTGAAGCTAACCGAATCCGGCTGCTTTAATTGAGTGTGGTTATGGAGACTCGCCGCTGGGGACGGTAGCGGTGCAACTTGTGTTTGTGTTGTTAATACCGTAGGTTGAGAGATTAATTCATATTCAAAGATGAATTGTGGCCCATCAGCACCCAAAGCAATGCGATCGCCTGCGTGCAATTCTTGACAGCCATACAAGCGTTGTCCATTTAAGTAAGTGCCATTAGCACTATTCAAATCACAAAGTAGCCAGCTAAATTTGCTATCTGGAGATGAAGAAAGGGGACGAACCACAGCATGACGGCGAGATACCATCCGATACGTCATGGCATCTAAGACAATTTGGCAGCTGGGGTCGCGTCCAATTACTACCTCTTTACTGGTAAGCAGCGAGTAGCGATCTGACCCAGAAGCTGCTCCATTACCAGACACTTGCCGCAGGAGAGCGTTATGTCTTGCGTTTTTGCCTGTCATCGAGTTAGAGTATCTTTCCAAACTAATTCATAAAAGATTTCTGGCATTAGGAATTGACCTTAGCCACACCAACAGCAGCATTGCTAAATACACTATAGCTTTACTTACTGCTAATAAATTTAAAATTCACTCATTCAAAATTTAAAATTTTATAAGTCTATTTTGACAAGCATTCTGGCGATTAGGAGAGTTTTTGTGCCTTGTTTATCAGACATATTAATTCAGTATGCATAGCTAATGACTTCTAAAATCCTACTACCAATTAAATTCACAGCAGTCGATCAAATATTAGTAGTATTTGCCACATTTAATTGTATTCAAAAAACATAAAATCGTTGATGAAGAATAAAGTAGGAGATTTTACAGTGCAAGACAGTAGAAGGCAAAAGGGTAGAGGAGTAGAGGGGAGGATACTTCCGTACGGGGGTTCCCCCCGTTGAAGAGCCAGTGCATTGGGGAGACAGCGCTGTGGGAGGGTTTCCCGACTTGAAGCGACTGTCGTCGGCTCTGCCGACTTGAAGCAACTGGCGTGAAAGTGTCTGTTGCAGAGGGGCAATGCAACAGGATAAAACTATTAACTCCTAACTCTTGCACAGACGCGATTAATCGCGTCTTTACTCCTGACTCCCTCTTCATCCTTCATACTTTAGCTATTTCTGGATGTTCAACCTTGGTTCCGAGTACTTTGAGGAATTCCGCTAGCCAACGGGAATGAGCAGGCCAAGCTGGTGCTGTCACTAGGTTGCCATCAACTATTGCCTCATCAACTGGGATCTGGACGTAGATACCGCCAGCACTGCGTACATCTGGACTACAAGCAGGGTAGGCGGTACAACTCTTGCCTTGCAGGACATCAGCTGCTGCTAATAACTGTAAACCGTGGCAGATAGCAGCAATAGGCTTATTTGCTTGGGCAAAGTGACGGGTAATATCTAACACCCGCTGATTCAAACGGATATATTCTGGCGCTCGTCCTCCGGGGACAACTAGAGCATCGTAGGTTTCGGCTTCTACTTCTGCAAATGTGGCATTTAAAGTGAAGTTATGACCGGGTTTTTCACTGTAAGTCTGGTCTCCTTCAAAATCATGAACTGCTGTTCGCACTTTGTCTCCAGCTTTCTTGTCTGGGCAAACTGCATGGACGGTGTGTCCTACCATTTGTAAAGCCTGGAAGGGAACCATAACTTCATAGTCTTCTACATAGTCGCCAATCAGCATCAAAATTTTCTTAGCTGCCATGTCTGGTATGCTCACTTAGTTCGTCACTTGTTAGTTGCAATTTAGCACTGACAATTGACCACTGATATTAACTAAGTTAAAGCAAATGAAATTCTGCTATGGCTCGGGGAAAGTTTTTGTTTTCATGCCCTGGACGGCTGAGTTTAATCAGTGCAAAACGCTGTAAGCAAGTTAAAGCTGCCCACTGTTGCAGTGTGAGAGTGACACCTATTTCTTGAGCTTTTTCTTGAAGGCTTGCTGGCACGGTGCTAGAGTCCATCCATACAGGATAAGGTTCAATAGGCAATTTTGCAGGTGGTGTACCCGTGCATTCTAAAACCAACTGCTGGAGATACTCTTGGTAAGATTGAATTTCTGTTTCTGTAGTGCAAGGTAACTCGACTAAAACTGCGCGCTCAGCTTGAGTCATTTGGCTCCAATCAGCTAATTTTAATTTGATGCCACAGGTGTCTAATTTGTAGCGTACTTGCATGGGTATGCAACGCAAAGAATCAACAAAATCTGCTTCAAATTCAAAAAAATCTGTCATAATTGACAACTAAAAATATATGAACAATTACAAACGCTGTAAGGATTTACTATTTATTACTTGAACGAATTATTAAATAACTGATTGATAAGGCGAGAACTGCAATTCCTAAACCAATAATATCAATACCTGAAACTTTTTCTAAGTCAAGAATAATTATTTTACGAGCGATCGCAATCAAAGAAGTGACAATAACTAATTCCACTTGAAAAACATGTTTTCGTAAATATGCTGTAATATTTTCTAAAATTTCTAAAGCAATTAAAATATTTAAAAATAAACCAAAAATCTTAAATAAAGTTGTGTTGAATGTACCGTAGGGTACGTCAAATAACTCTTTAATAAGAAATACTGCTAAGTCTGCGATCGCTACCAAAATTACCAAGACCATCAAAATAGAAAGAACTTTAGAAACTAGCACCTCTATGTTTTCTATGAAGTGCATAAAGTTCTCGTCTTTGGTAGCTGCTATGATTTGTCTAAATAATTTCTTCATTTACTGCACCCCATTTTCAAGTAAAAAGACAAAAGAAAAACCCCATAGATAAATCTAGAGGATTGACAAAAAATGTCTAGTTGATGTGCTATGAGTTTTTTGTCGTACTTTTTCTTCTATTCCATAACAAAAGCATGGGAGGAAGAAAACTGCTTTCTACTAGAGATTTTGCCTTTTTTATGTCGGTAATTTAGCAGAGTTAGTTAGGAATAGTCGAGAGTAGAAGCCCGAAAATCGATAGTTAAAAGTAATGATAACTATTGATTCTATTACCAAATACCAATTACTGATTACCTATTTTTGATTTAGGGGCATATCTAGCAGCTTACCATTGTGAGGACTGGAGTTGATAATTTTGAACCGTGATTTTATGAGAAACTGGCATTAATTGTACCGCACAGGCTTTTAATTCTGGTTGCAGTGAATCGGGGCAAGATTCTGGATGAGTCAGAGCGTTAGCTTCAGCATCGTTTGCCCACAGTGCCCCCCAGTGCATGGGGACAAATACTGTACCTGGTGCGATCGCCTTTGTCACTTTTGCTGGAAAATGAGCTTGACCTCGACGCGATCGCACTTCCACTATTTGATTATCGCTAATTCCTAACTTAACAGCATCACGGGGATGAATTTCTATAAATGGTTCGGGGTGCATAGAGCGAATTTTTTCAATACGGCCAGTACGTGTCTGAGTGTGCCAGTGTCCGTAAAGTCTTCCATTAGTTAATACAAAGGGATAATCAGAATCTGGTGGTTCTGCCAGTCCCCGTGAATAATATGCCCCAAATCGAGCGCGTCCATCAGGGGTATGAAAGCGCAAATCGGTGTATAATCTCTTTTGAGAAGTTTCTCCCCCTGCTTCCCTGCTCCCCCTGCTCCCCCTGCTCTCTTGTGGGTGAGGCCATTGAGTTGGGCCTTGTGTCTGTAATTGCTCGTGACTAATACCTGTCATGTCACAGGGGCGACTCTTAGTAAGTTGGGCAAACTCGGCATAAACTTCCGCAGAGTTGGTAAAGGCAAATTCTTTGATAAAGCCTAATCTACGACCAACTTCGGCAAAAATTTCCCAATCTGCTTTCGCTTCTCTGGGCGGTTGGCGGAATGCTTGACACAGAGTAACCATCCGTTCAGAATTGGTCATCACACCAGTTTTCTCACCCCATTGGGCAGCTGGCAGTAGAACGTGAGCATAAGCAGTGGTTTCTGTAGGGTAATATGCGTCTTGGTAAATAGTAAAAGGCGATCGCAACAACGCTTTTTTAGTCCGCTCCAAATCTGGCATACTCACAGCTGGGTTAGTAGCAGCAATCCACAGTAACCCGACATTGCCATTTTCCAAGCCAGTAATCATATCCCAAGCGGTTAAACCAGGATTGGCAGAAATCTGACCTCGCTTCAATCCCCAAAAATCCTCAACTTCTGTTCGGTGCTGGTCATTTTTTACCAAGCGATAACCAGGCAACAAATGTGCCAAACCCCCAGCTTCTCGTCCTCCCATAGCATTTGGCTGACCGGTGAGGGAAAAAGGCCCTGCGCCTGGCTTGCCAATTTGTCCAGTCATTAGGTGCAGGTTAATGATAGTTCTAACTTTAGCCGTGCCTTCACTTGATTGATTCACACCCATTGACCACAGCGACAGCACCCGCTGCGATTCACCCCAGTAGCGAGCTGCTGTTTCTAAATCTTCAACACTGATTCCACATTGACGAGCTACAACATCTGGCGGATAGTGGCGAATTACCTCGGCGTATGCAGAAAAGTTGCTGGTGCAGTCGTCAATGAACATCGTATCAATGCGATCCCAACGCATCAATAAATGCGCGATACCGTTCAACAAGTCAATATCTGTACCGGGACGAATGGCTAAATGCAAATCAGCTGCTTCGGCGGTCGGTGTACGTCGGGGATCGACCACAATCATTTTGACTTTGCGATTCTTTCTGTGATATTTCTCCAGTCGATTAAAAACAATTGGGTGGCATTCCGCCGTATTGGTGCCAATTAAAAATGCACAATCGGTTAACTCTAAATCTTCGTAGCAGCAAGGGGGGCCATCTGAGCCAAAGCTTTGAATGTACCCAGCCACAGCACTAGACATACATAAACGCGAGTTGGCATCAAAATTATTGCTACCCAAACACCCTTTCATGAGTTTCTGGGCTATGTAGTAGTCCTCTGTTTGAAATTGACCGGAACCATACATACATATAGCTTCTGGCCCTTGGGTAAAGCGCACTGTTTGAATGCGTCTCGTGATGATATCAAAAACTTCATCCCAACTAACTCGTCGAAACTCCCGATCCAAGGAGTCTCGCACCATTGGGTAATGTAATCTGTTTTTATCTAAAGATTCAGCGATCGTTGCACCTTTGACACAAACCATACCCTGACTAGATGGGTGTGCTTTGTCGCCCCGCACTCGCCAAATCGGATTTCCTTGGCTATCTCGATGAGTTGCTTTGCCTTGTTGTGCCGGGGGCGAAACTTCTAGACCACAACCGACACCACAGTAAGGACATAGAGTTTTGGTAAATTCACTCATGGCATTCACACCACTTTGGATTTTCTAGCCACTTATTAAGCGAAGTGGCGTGTTTTGGATTGTGCAACCCCACTTGCAGCGATAGTTGGAAAATTACCTTGTTGCACATGAGTTCTAAATAATAAAGGTTTAAAACCATAGATAAATACAGATAATTTATTGGTGTTTATTTGTTTTATCTGTAGTTTTATTGATATTTTTTATCTCACGTATAAATGCAGGGGCACAGAGAAGAGTGCGCTAAGTATATTGATGATTTAACTAGGGAATACAAAAAAATAAATCATCAAAATATTTATTTGTAGGGTGCGTTCACACAGGAACGCACCATCATGCTCTGATTTATCGTGGTGTGTTATGCCAAAGACTAACACACCCTACCAATTGAAGATTTTTCAAATGGAAGTCTCCTAATGAAGTTAATTTTCAGACTTCAATTGAGTGATGAGTTGAATTTTCGGGTGTTTCACCTTCAAAGGCACCTGCAAATGAGCCTTTCGGTTCTTTGAGGAAGAATGCACACATAAAAGCGCAGATTATAGCAGCTATACCCATTGTGGTAAATAATGTTGATGCGTCGGTTAAGCTGAAAATTGTGAGATAAACTACGCCACCAAAATTACCGTAAGCTCCCACGTTGCCGGCAATTTGTCCAGTGGCTTCTTTTTTAATTAGAGGCACGATACCGTAGGTTGCACCGCAGCCAGCTTGAGCAAAGTAGGCAGCAAACATAGTTACTGCGATCGCAACAGGAATCGGCCAGTTGCTATTAATAAAATGTGCCATTAAATAGCCAACACCGATACCAGCGCTGATAATTGTCATTGTCCACTTACGCGAGCCAAATTTATCAGAAATTACGCCACCGCTAGGACGAGAAACTAAGTTCAAAAAGGGATAAGTAGCGGCGATCATCCCAGCTATCACATGTTCTAAACCGAAAGTTTTTTCAAAAAATGCAGGCAACATAGAAACGGCTGCCAACTCGCTGCCAAAGTTAGTGACATAAGTGAATTCGAGTAAAGCTACCTGACTAAATTGATAGCGTTGAGAAGGAGCGTAGGTTTTCTTACCAATTAAAAGTTCTCGGTTTACTTGATAAGCTTTGTAGGTTTGGTACGCAAATAATCCTGCTAACACTACCCAAGTGAGATACATTTGGCTGAGAGTCAGGAAGTGAATGTTCTTTTGTTCCAAGCGCCAAGCTAATAAACCCAAGGCAAATATCAAACCAAAATTCGAGATAATCATTGCCCAGAAGCTTTTGACACTAGTTACTTCCAAAGCACCATTTTTCTTGGGTTTCTTATAGACTTTGCCAGCAGGCGTATCTTGGACGCTATTGTAATAAATTACGCCGTATATGGCAGCAACGATACCTGTAAGAGCGATCGCAAATCGCCAGTTGGAAGCACCACCACCTAGAAACGCAGTAGAAACCGCAATCATTGGTAGAGCAAATTCTGCCCCAAAAGCACCAAAGTTGCCCCAGCCGCCATAAATACCTTGGGCACTTCCCATCTCCTTCGGGGGGAACCATTCTGCCACCATCCGGATACCAACAACAAACCCAGATCCGACAATTCCCATTAGCAAACGACTGATGACTAATTGATTAAAATCTTGGGATAGTGCCGTAGCTAAACAGGGAACAGCGGCAAACATCAACAATATAGAGTAGGTAATTCTGGGGCCGAAACGATCCAACAGCATACCAATAATCAGGCGTGCTGGAATTGTCAGGGCAAGGTTACAGATAGCCAAAGTTTTAATTTGTTCAGGTGCTAGCTGTAGCTGTTTACCAATGGTTGTAGCAAAGGGAGCAAAATTAAACCAACAAACAAAGGTGAGAAAGAAGGCAAACCAAGTTTGATGTAATATCCTGTAGCGCCCACCAAATGAAAATAATCTTTTAAGCATTCAGCCCTTCCTCACTAAAAAAAAAATTGCATAAGGAATCCCGTGGGCAATCGTGAAATTGCCTCCAATATTTATTGGGAAAGTCAAAAGTAATGATTTGTGTTGACTATTAACCCTTGACTTTTTTTAGACTGTGGCTGGTTCTCGCAAACGTGCGCCAAAGTTTTCTATCAGCAATACCCGCAGTACTGAGTGCAAGTCTTCACAGGGAATACCTTTACTTACACAAGTTCCTAAATGAGCGTCTTTACCGACTTTGCCGCCCATATAGATGTCAACTCCTTCCACGGTTTTGCCATCTTTGCGAGTTTTAGTTCCCATCAAGCCGATATCTGCAACTTGAGGTTGTCCGCAGGAATTTGGGCAACCTGTCCAATGAATTCGGACTGGATGAGTGAATGTTAACTCAGCTTCTAAAGCTTTAATCATTGCTAGGGCGCGGTTTTTGGTTTCGATTAAGGCAAAGTTGCAAAACTGTGCGCCTGTGCAAGAAACTAGCGATCGCGTCAGTAAACCGGGATCGATTGAAAACCTTTCTAGTAGCGGCTCAGTTAAAAATGTTGCTAAACGCGAGTCAGGGATATTCGGGAGAATTACGTTTTGCTCAACTGTGAGCCTGATTTCACCACTGCCGTAAACTTCAGCTAGACTGGCGATTTCAAACATATCTTCGGCATACAACCTACCAACAGGAATGTGCAAGCCTACATAGTTCAATCCTGATTGTTTTTGTTTATATACCCCGATATGGTCGCGTTTTTCCCAGTCGATTTCGTCTTTTGTCGCTGCGGGTAACAACGATTTACCCAAACGATTTTCGACTTCTGAACGAAACTTTTCTAAGCCCCATTCATCAATTAGCCACATCAGCCGTGATTTTTGCCGATTGGCGCGGGGGCCGCAATCGCGAAAAACCTCTAAAACGGCTCTACATAAGCTGACTACATCTTCAGGAGATACCCAAACATTTAGAGGAATCGCCGCCTCACAGCGTTTGGCTGAGAAAAAGCCACCCACTAAAACGTTAAACCCGAAGACTTTTTGTTGAGAGTGGGCAGAGGGGAAATTTTGCTCCCCTACTTCTTTAAATGCTGGCACGAAAGCCAAATCGTTAATTTCGGCGTGAACAGAATTATCTCGTCCGCCGGCGATCGCAATATTAAACTTCCGTGGCAGGTTGGTAAACTCTGGATTACCTTCGCCTTTGTTAGTGAGCATGTCCTGAATTTGCTGCACCAACTCTCGCGTATCATACAACTCATCTGCATCCAACCCAGCAACAGGATCGCCTGTGATATTGCGGATGTTATCCATCCCCGACTGCACACTAGTTAAACCAACTGCGTGAAATTTATTAAAGATATCGGGTAAATCTTCAATCCTGATACCCCGCAATTGGATATTCTGTCTCGTAGTAATATCGACACTGCCTTCATCTCCATAGCGCTGCACCACTGCTGCTAATACACGCATCTGATTGCTGGTGAGAATACCATTAGGCATCCGCATCCGCATCATAAACTTCCCTGGGGTGACTGGGCGAAAGAACACACCCACCCACTTAAGGCGATGATCGCGGTCTGTTTCGTCCATTGCTTCCCAGCCTAGAGAGGCAAATTTTTCTATTTCCTCCTTGACTGCAAGTCCATCTTTTTCAGCTTTGAATTTCTCGAACTTATTAAGGTTAGTTTTGGTGGTAGTTGCTGTATCTGTCATGAGTTGATTCTCATTGCAAATTGCTAAGGTAGTTGCCTAATACTAATTAACCTTTTGTCTCTTGATTCCCTGGATTTATAGGGTTTAGTTACTGAAAAAGTCTATTTATTAGTGGTTAATTTTTTGCAATTAAGTGCGTTCACAGGTGTTTTTTTAGTTACTCGATAACGGTCAAGATGCTTAGGATAAGCTGAACGCCACTTCGTAATTAGTGAAAGTAAAATTGTAATCTTTTACATTTGCAAAGTTTATCAAGAGGACTTGGTTACTGTTTATGTAACAATTTCGATACTTATCAGGTTAAGGCGGGATTTTCGTTAAAATCGTATAAATAGCTACGAAATTTTAGTAAAATTGCAGAAAACGTATCTGTAAAATGCGTTTTCTGCATCACATTCTGCTAATGTTATGATGCAAAATCCTTGAAGAACGCGATCGCCCTTAATCTGAATTTTCAGGATTATCCACAAGTAATAATTAATTTCCACAACTATGAAACGTCGTGATTTCATCAATTGGGTAGGTTTGGGTTGGATAGCTAGCAGCCTACCCGTAGCGATCGCCGCCTGTACTTCCCAGACAACTGCACCAACATCTTCAGCATCTGGAGTTTGGCAAACGGTGGGGACTTCAGGAGAATTAGATAAGAATGGTCAATTAATTGCCAATAACTCACCCGTTGGGCCTGTATTGGTAGTCGGTACATCTAAAACCGCAAATTTGATTGCTGTTAATCCCACCTGTACCCATAAAGGTTGCACGGTAACATGGAAAGCCGAAGCAAAAAAATTCGCTTGTCCCTGTCATAAGTCAGAATTTGGGGCTGATGGTAAAGTACAAAAAGGCCCAGCCACAGAACCGCTCAAAACTTACGTCGCCAAGATTGAGGGTAATTCGGTTGTGGTTAAGCCGACTTAGTGCAAGGAGGTAGGGGAACAGGGGGAGATGTGTAGGACGTGGGGACAACGAGGACGCGGGGACGCGGAGAATGTGACCAATAACCAATGACTATTGACAAATTGATAATTTAACCAGGGAATTGTGAATACTATCGACCAGCTTTTGGTGCAAGCGCAGGCAGCACATGATGCAGCTGATTGGTCATTGCTGATTCAATATCTGCAAAAGATAATTTTGGCAAACCCTAAACATCCAGAGATAATAAAAAATCAAGAGCATTTGCTGGAATTAGCACTGTCAGTTTTAGAAATGGCAGATTTTCAGCAACGCTGGGAGATTGCTAAAGTGTTGACTTATCTAGGAAAGATTACTATCCCAGCGCTGATAGACATCTTAGAAGATGAAGACGCAGAAGAAGAAGTCCGTTGGTATGCAGCACGGATTTTGGGTGAGTTTCAGCACCCAGATGCCATAAGTCCTTTAGTGCAAGTGCTGAAAAACAATGAAGACGAAGAACTTAAAGCGATCGCAGCCACGGCATTGGGGCAAATAGGTACTCTTGCTATTACTGCACTTGCTGAACTCCTAAACAATGAAGATACTAGGCTTTTAGCAGTGCGATCGCTTTCCTATATCCAGCACACAGAAACGATCGCACCTTTGTTGAGGGTAGTACAAGATGCACAAGTAGCAACACGCGTCGCTGCAATTGAAGCCCTCAGCAGCTTTCACGATCGACGCGTGCCACCAATGTTGCTGAACGCTTTGGACGATAAAGCTGCCACAGTCAGACGTGCAGCCGTGCTTGGTTTGAGTTTTCGCCCTGACTTGTATGCAGAATTAGATTTGGTGAGAAGACTGCAACCTCGGCTGTATGATTTTAGTCTTGAAGTTTGTAGTGCCGCAGCGATCGCCCTTTCGCGGATGGGTAGTGATGATGCTGCCAAGCACTTATTTCAAGTGCTGATATCACCACACACACCAATAATCCTACAAATAGAAATTATCCGCACTTTAATTTGGGTAGAGACGCGATCCAGTTTGGAATATTTGCAACAAGCATTTAATCAAAGTAAATCAGAGACAGTGTGGCAGGAAATTGTCACAGTTTTGGGACGAGTAGAAAAACCGCAGTTAACTACACCAGCCGCAGAAATTTTACTGGACATCCTGCAATCGCAGCATCCAGCCACCAAAATTGCCAGCATCAAAAGTGCGATCGCTTTGTCTTTAGGGCAGTTAGGCTACATCCAGGCAATTGAGACATTGATTTTGCTGCTGGCATCCGAGCCACAAGTGCGACTACACGCGATTGCCGCACTCAAGAAGCTGTCACCAGAAGTTGCATGGCAAAAATTGCAGCAATTGACAAATAATCCCAGCCTCACAGCAGATTTGCAACAAGGAGTAGCGATCGCTCTAGCGGAATGGTAAGACTATTTTGCTTTCAAGAGTCTACAAAGAGTTTGCGTGCAACACTGTTTAATTTAGAAACTAGAATTTGGCAGAACTTTATGTATAAGAATAGTAAACATTGGCTGATGGAGGAGCAATGAAGCTATATTACATTCCCACAACAAGAGCGGTACGCCCTCGGTGGCTTTTAGAAGAAATGGGAATTGCTTATGACTTAGTTCGAGTCAATATGACTATGACAAAACAACCAGAATATAAAGAACTACATCCACATGGTAAAGTACCAGTTTTGGTGGATGGGTCAGTCACAATTTTTGAGTCTGCGGCAATTTGTGCTTATCTTGCAGACAAATATATAGGAATGGGATTTGCTCCACTGCCAGATAGTCCTGAGCGTGCCTATTACTACCAATGGCTCTTCTATGCTGCGGCTACCCTAGAGCCACCCGTGGAGCATTTTATGTTTAATGTTTTACCAAATCTGCCAGAAAAGCTGCTGCCAGGTTTCGTCAGGTCAGAAACTTCAAAGCAAGAATCCCGCCAATGGTTTGACCGAGTAGCTCAACCTTTAAGAGAAGTATTAATAGGAAGGAATTATTTAGTGGCTAATAAACTGACATCTGCTGATATTGTAATTGGAGGAGTTTTGCTTTGGGCAAAGAAACTAGGAATGCTATTAAATGATGACCCCCTTAGTGGATATATCAACCACTTGATGCAACGACCTGCTTTTATGCGTGCTGATGAAGATTTTTATGCCAAGATAGCTCCCTAGTTTTGTCGGCTTAGATGCAATATACAAATAAATGCAGCTAGGTGCAGCGATCGCAACAAGGAGTGTTTACTTTTTGATTTCCTCGCTTGAAAGGACTATGCAGGCAGGTCAAATAACTTAAACTGTATTTCGCCGCGCCGATCTTTGTAAATGTGTCCAAATTAGACACATTCGATAAGCGAATCAGTTAGCAGTAGGTGGAAATCCAAATTCCCACTATTGATTTCTCTAACTGCCTACCCAAAAACACAAAACAAATCACAGATTTTGGCAATTTGGCAACCTATGTTGTTCTATTGCAGTTTCAATGGAGATATCAACACAACGGGGCAGTGAAGAAGTTGTACGAGAAACACAGGCAAAAGCCGTGCTTCTATTGTCCCGTTCTATGCCAGTTGTTGAATGAGTACTGTAGAACCGCTCTACATGATTCATACAGCACTCAACAGAGTTCAGTTCCCGCTCTGCAACTGGCTAGAAATGAAACTAAAACACATAGAACTTGAACTCTGTAGGATTCTCGCACCTCTTCATGTCGAGCGTCGAGCGATCGCTTTGGTTAGTCAACCCAATTATTGATGCGAAAATTTGTGGAGTTTTCACCAAAAAATATTTAAATAGCTGAAATTGAGAGCTAGTCTGGTTCAACAAAGATTACTATCTTTAAATTTCCTTACTTAACCTTAATTGAATTTTTTTGTAGTTGAATTTGATTGAATCAAACTCCTTAAATTATCCACCTTTACGTTTTTGAATTCAAAGGATAATCTGATAATAACTACTTTGGCTTCGACTGGGTTATAAATTTTCAGACAAGTATTTTAATTTTGGCTAAATTTATTGATTGCTAGCTGGTTCAGTTCAGCCTAGCTGCAAAAGATCCTGTTTGCAACTTAAATATATTTTTATTGCTGGCTCCTACAACTCATCAAATGCATAAATAATTTCAACTAAACATATATATTGACTAAAACTAACTGCAAATGCCAAAACGACAGGGGAGCATCCCACTTTTTTGCATGTCATTGCGAGCGAAGCAAAGCAATCGCAAAATCCTCCAACTACGAGCGAGTCCATGCGATTGCTTCGTCATTCATCCTCTCTACGAGACGCTACGCGAACGCAATGACAGCTATTATCTCATTGCAAAATAAAAACTGGGATGTACCCAAACGACAGTCTTAACTTATTCAGAAACTTAGTTTTGAAAACACGTTTAATCACCAAGATATTTAACTTTAGGATAGTACAGATGTCAACGCAATATGCAGATTTTAATGCTCAAACTTTGAAGGGATTACGTCACCTTTATCACGGCGAATTAGCAGACCGCTCAGCTCGCTACACTTGCATTGAGGGAAGTTATCCTGATGAATTGTCAGGATATGCATTTACAACTGTATTTTCTTATGAGTCAGTTACACAAAAAGAACAAATTAATGCTAATCCTCACATGCTCAGTGCGCCTGGGAGGGTCTTAAAGATTAATTTTCAACCCCTATACGCTAAGGATGGAACACCATACTTTGAAGTTAGTACCCATACTATTGGTAATGCAGCTTGGCATTTACGCAAACTGGCCCCAAATGCGTTTGTGCGATCGCATTTTGCTGAGTTCAGTTGGTTTGGTACTTCTGATTTAAGTAATACAACAGCCACACCAATTTTTCCCATCCCATCCCATGATGGTAAGCAAGGAGTACGATTATTACTTTCTTATGATGCTGGTCGTCCAGGTGAGGTCAGTCCGAGTGACTTAAATTACCTCAACCCGATTGGTCGCAACCAAGATTACCACGCAGCAGTTGGTAGTTCCTTCAAGCCTATGATTATGACCACAGGACATCCTGCATATGACCCGGAATTTGCGCCAGAACAACCACTTTTGTTTTTCACTCACCTTGTACCAAGAATCGCTTCATTTTTTAGGACTAATCAGCCAATCACAGCCGACCTCTACCTTATGACTTGGGATGGTACCGTCTCCAACCCAACCACACCTATGCAAGTAATATTCGATGGTAAACCTGTGATTTTAGAGCAAGCTTCAGCCCATCAGATGTGTGTTACACGCAATTATGTGCTGATTTTCAATGCTTGCTTAGTATTAAGTGCTGGTTCCCTGATAGAACCTGTAATACAGATTGTGTTTGTATGGCTGTGCCAAATTTTCCAGGGACGAACCCCACGATTGATTAAAGATATCTATGAGAAACTATGTACCCGCTTAGCAGCTGCAATACCTTCTCCTCACTGTCAGCTATATATTCTCAGTAAAGAGGATATTCGCCAAGCGATCGCATCAAGTAGCAAGCAAGTTAATGTACAACGGATGATTGATATTCCTTGGGAGTTGACCCATGCTATTGCTGATTACGATGATTCGGGAAATCTCATCACAGTTTTTTGCCAACACAACGTTGGAGCAGATCCCGCTCAACATATGGAAACTGCGGATGTACTTATGGATGGCACTGTTGTATTAGAAGATTTGGTAGGTCTATTTTCTGGTGCAACTGACCTAAATCAAGTACGCAAACATGTAATTGATATGAATACTGGTCAACTGAACACAACTGCTTTTCCACAACCAGACGATCTTGAAAATTTTCCTTATGGACTAAATTTGCTGCCACCAATGCAGATACTGCCTTACCGTTCTCGCCCTACCAACTATGATTTACTCAGTGCAGTTGAACACTGGGATGCAACATATTGGGTCAGCGGAGGGTGGATTCCGCAAATTATGAGTATGCGAGTCTTCGATATTTTTAGAAATCAACGTTGTCGCCAAGACTATCCCTCAGAACGTCTTGTACCGGAAGCTGAATATCTGCAACAAATAGAGAACTCAAATAATACAGTTCGTTTCTTTCGGCTAGATAGAAATTTATGTTTGGAAAGTGCATACATTTTTGAACCAGGCTATTTTATGGCTGCACCAATATTTGTTCCCCGCCAAGATTCAATGAGTGTTTACGATGGATGGCTGGTAGGTCAAGTTTGGGTACCTCATCAGCCACACATGGAAATATGGGTTTGGGATGCGTCTCGTCCTCTTCATCTTGGCCCTATATGTAAACTAGGTCCATCTCCTGGTGAACGTGGTTTACGTCCTGGTTTTCCACTTCACTCTTCGTGGCTTGACTGTGATGGTGTAAAACACTGGCAATATCCTGATTATAAAGTTCCGATCGTTGAGATTCCCACCTATCTAAAGATTTTTGAATTAGCCAATATGGCAAGTGGGTTTATTAGTCGTCTTGTTCAACAATCTTTTTCATGATTATTAATTATAATTTGCCATCTTTTAGGAAGATAAATACTGTCCAATTTCTGGTTGTTGACGACGCAAAATATTCATTGCTTGCTGTTGGATTTGGCGAACTCGCTCTCGACTGACATTTAGCTTTTCCCCAATCTGGGCCAAACTTCGTTCTTGATTATCTAAAAGTCCAAAGCGCAAAATTAATACTTCACGCTGCATCGGTTTGAGTAATGCCAACAAATTATTCATGTCTTGGCGCAGAAGTTCTTGGGTTATATGTTCGTTCGGTGATATGCCTTCATCTGCTAACAGTTCATTGAGTTCTGTGTCTTGGTTTTCTCCAACCTTTAAATCTAGAGAAAATGGCTGCTTTGAAGCACTGAGATATTCTCGTATTTGGTTGGGTTGTAGGTTCAAAGCTTCGGCAATTTCTGCGATCGTGGGAAGACGACCCAATGTTTGAAACAATTCTCGCTGTACTTTCTTGATTTGATTGAGTTTTTCGGTGATATGAATCGGCAAACGAACAGTGCGCGATTTCTCTGCGATCGCCCTTGTAATTGCTTGACTTATCCACCAGTATGCGTAAGTTGACAACTTATAGCCGCGATTCGGGTCAAACTTCTCCACACCTCGTTGTAAACCTATCGCTCCTTCTTGAATCAAATCCAAGAACTCCAGATTACGGCGCTGATACTTTTTGGCTATCGAAACCACCAGCCGTAGATTTGCTGTCACCATCTTTTGCTTTGCTCGCTGACCTAGCTGAAGTATTTGAGTTACTTCAGTTTCGCTTTTGCCAATATCAACAGCCAATTCGGCCATCGTTGGTTCGCGATTCAATTTTTGGCTTAGCATATCTTTGTGTTGCTCGATCGCAATCATTTGCTGTACAAGCCTTCCATAAGCAATTTCCTGGTCTGCTGTTAACAACGGAAACTGACCAATTTCTTGCAAATAAATGCGAACCATGTCTGAACTGGAGCTGGACATACAACTTAACGTTCTTTAATAACCAGGGGAACCTAAAAGTATAAATCAAATCGCTCAATAAATTTTCCTGGTTTAAACGCTCACCGTTCGCCTAATCGAGAGTGAGTTTGATTAAATAAAGGATGTGTGAAGAAGCAGACGAAAGTAAAGACAGGCGATGGTTTTCACGCCACTCCCCACCCTGCGGGAAGCCCTTCGGGTTCGGGGGTGACGCTCCTAACGTCGCTAACGCTACGCTATCGCAAGACGCTCGAGGACTCGCGCTTCGCTGCGCTAACGACGGGAACCCTTACGGGTTCGGCGTTCCTCCACTTGGGGAAACCCCAAGATCGGACTGCCTCACCGCCAAGACTGCGCCCCCCTCACCGCTAACGCGTCTACAAGTTGGGAGACCCGCCCACAGGGGTGGTTCTCAAGTGGAGCAAGTGGCGTGAGACGCTTCACAAATGGGCATGGCTTCGCTTAGCGCAATGACATTGTGTAATTAATTATGTTTAGCTACTTATGCGAACGGTGAGGCATTAATCAGCAACGCCCAATGAACAATTAGAAAAAAGTGAGCTATCGACTTTACAAGATTTATGACTCACCGTTCTCAACTTTTGCTACTTCCAGCATCGTTTTTAAAACCGAATCTGGATTCAGACTAATAGAGTCTATTCCCTGTTCAACCAAGAACCGAGCAAATTCTGGGTAATCGCTGGGTGCTTGTCCACAAATGCCGATTTTGCGTTGGCATTTTTTCGCAGTCTGTATTACCATTTTCACCATTTGCTTGACAGCAGGACTGCGCTCATCAAACAATCTTGCTACCAATGCTGAATCCCTGTCTAAACCTAGTGTTAGCTGAGTTAAGTCATTGGAACCTATGGAGAAGCCGTCAAATACTTCAGCAAACTCTTCAGCCATAATTACATTACTTGGCAATTCGCACATCACATAAACTTGCAAGTCGTTAACACCTTGCTTTAAACCATTGTTTGCCATCTCTGCCAACACCAAACGCCCCTCATCAGGGGTGCGACAGAAAGGAATCATTGGAATGACATTAGTCAAACCCATTTCTTGCCGTACTCGCTTGATTGCATGACATTCTAGAGCAAAAGCTTCCCTGTAGCCTTCATCATAGTAACGTGCCGCCCCTCGCCAACCTAACATCGGGTTTTCTTCATTGGGTTCAAACTGTTCGCCACCTAATAAATTCGCATATTCATTACTTTTGAAATCAGACATTCGCACAATTACTGGTTTGGGATAAAAGGCCGCTGCAATTCTGCCGATGCCTTGGGCTAATTTATCCACAAAATATTGAGGTTTCTCGTTGTAAAGTGAGGTAATTTCGCTGATTTTGGCTTTGACAAATTCATCTTTTAACTTGTCGAAATAAATTAACGCCATGGGATGAATTTGGATTTGGTTAGCGATGATAAACTCTGTCCGCGCTAAACCTACCCCATCGTTAGGAATGGCAGATAAACTCAAAGCTTCTTGGGGATTTCCCACATTCATTAAAATTTGGGTGTGGGTGCGGGGCAAGTTCTCTAGGGGGACTTCTTGAACTTCAAAAGGTAATAACCCTGCATATACTTTTCCTTCTTCTCCTTCGGCACAAGAAATTGTGATCTCTTGACCAGTTTTCAAGACTTCTGTCGCATTACCGCATCCCACGATCGCAGGTACACCCAATTCTCGGGCAATAATTGCTGCGTGGCAGGTACGTCCACCAGAGTTGGTGATAATGGCACTGGCACGTTTCATAATCGGTTCCCAGTCCGGGTCAGTTCTCTCTGTCACTAACACTTCTCCAGGTTGGAACTGGTCGAGTTTATGTACATCTAAAATTAGATTTGCTTTCCCTTGACTAATCGCTTCCCCAATTGCACGTCCAGTAACAAGAGAGTGTGGAGTGTGGGGTGTGGGATGTGAGGAAGATTTTTCCCCAGTTCCCAGTCCCCAACCGCCATTCTCCAATACCAAGCGATAACTACGCAGTACGTTTCCCTTCTTCTGCGACTGGACGGTTTCGGGACGTGCTTGTACAACAAACAACTGGTTAGTAATTCCATCTTTTGCCCACTCAATGTCCATTGGGGTGTAAACACCGTGGACTTGGGAATAATGGTCTTCAATCAAACATGCCCAGTGTGCTAGTTGTAAAATTTCGGCATCATTAAGAGCGAATTTACCTTTATCTGCGGTTGATACAGATACATTTTTTGTAAATTTAGAACCGTCATCATAAATCATTTTCAGTTCTTTGCTGCCCAATTTTTTATCAATAATTGGGCGAAAACCTGCTTTTAAAGTTGGTTTAAAAACATAGTATTCATCTGGGTTGACAGACCCTTGAACAACGTTTTCTCCTAAACCGTAGGCAGCTGTAATCAGCGCAGCATCCTTAAAGCCAGTTTCCGTGTCAATGGAGAACATGACTCCAGAGGTTGCCAAGTCAGAGCGCACCATTTTTTGTACGCCAACGGCCAAGGCAATGTTAAAGTGATCGAATCCCTTGTTATGCCGATAAGAAATGGCGCGATCGGTAAATAGGGAAGCAAAGCATTTATGACAAGCTGCCAAAACTCCTTCAACACCAACAACGTTGAGGTAAGTTTCTTGCTGACCGGCAAAACTAGCATCGGGGAGGTCTTCGGCGGTGGCGCTAGAACGGACTGCTACATCTGTCTCTGTGTTGTATTTTTCACATAGACTTTCGTAAGCTGTGGCGATCGCTTGCCGCAATTCTACAGGAAATGGTGTGTGTATCAACAGCGATCGCGCCTTTTTCCCCCGTAGCCGTAAATTTTTGATATCTTCAACATCTAAATCAGAAAATAATTCCCGTAGCTTTTCTTCTAATCCAGCAGATTGAATGAAATAACGATAAGCATAAGCTGTAGTGGCAAATCCAGTAGGAACGTCAACGCCTTTGGGTGTCAGCTGTTGAATCATTTCCCCTAGTGATGCATTTTTGCCGCCAACTAAGGGTATATCAGCAATACCAACTTCATCAAACCAGAGAACCAGCGATCGCTCTTTGGCTGATGGAGATACTGTGTTTATAGCTACTGTATTCATTAGTATTACCTCTTTTAGTTTATGCTCGGTTTTTTAAGTGCGTAATCGCTAGTCTATAAAGGCAAAAAGCAGGAGGCAGAAAGAATATTGATGATAAAGTAACCTTTTTACCCTTTTTTTACTAGATAGTAATTTCCGTCACACTGCACTAGTATTATTTTTCCCTTTTTCAATTTTAGTTTTTCTACCAACTGTGTTGCAGGTTAGGGCAAACGCATCGAGTCTGATTTCACTGAAAGTGGCTATAAATGGACATATATGGTACGGGGAGCAAAGTAAAATGATTTGTAACTGTAGTTCAACTAATTAACATAACGTCATAAATTGTGACTTTTTAGAAAACTTTAAAAAAGAATTTGTAGACAAGCATGTCAAAAACGTATCCAAGTAGAACATAGATTCTAGCCTTTTTAAGGCTAGTACAATATGGCAGAAATAACTATCTAGTTAAGAGCGTTGTTTGGAAAATCGTAAAGTATACTAAAAACCCTTCTCCAAACCTCTTAACGCCAGTCGCTCATGGGGGAAATCATGCCACTTGTCTCAAGCCGGAAAACTGGCTCCCTGAAGCGAAGAGAGGCTTTGAAACCTCCATTCCATACAAGGCAATGGGGGCTAGGGGGGTTAGGTTTGGGAAGTTTTGGGTTTCTCAGATCGAGGAGCAGAAATTATAAGTAGCCGTCATGAACTGCTTACACCCCTTCGGGGTGACGCTCCTGCGTAGCTAACAGCAGTCCTCATGGAGAGCCAGTGCGTTGGGGAGACACTGCGTTGTGCGGGTTCTCCTCTACCTGGGGAGACCCCAAGACCCTTCGGGTGACGCTCGAATACTCGCGCTTCGCTGCGCTAACAGCACTTTGCTATCGACGAAAACCGCCTTCGCGCCAGCGTCTCCCCTTTGGGAGAAGACAGCAAGTGCTTCACCGGACTGCCTCACCGCGCTACCTCACCAAGACAGATGAAAAACTTTTCTTTCCTTCTGCTTTTTTTAAGCTAGTTGAACAAAATTAAATTCATTGGTGGGGTCAGGGAACACGGAACAGGGAACAAAAAAACATCTGTGTAATTAATTTTGTCTGAGTATTTATCAATTCTCCAAAATGTTGCTACAGATGCAAACCTTAAAACCCTGATTGAATTTAATTTTAGTAATTACGAATTACGAATTGGTATTAAGTAGAGAACTCATCGATGAAGAACCCGATCAAACGTATCAAGACACTGATACAACGCATCATCCAGCTATTCTCATCCAACTCTCAACAACTGGCAACACCTACTTCTCGCCCGTCCAGCGTTCCTATTCCAACTGTTTCTCCTCGGTGGGAGGCATCTGGTTTAGTACTTGTGTGTTCGCAGTGTGGAAAAGAGCAGCCAGCTAGCTCTCATCGAACTAGCAGAAGTTCAACAGCTTCAGAAGACTTACAGAATTGGCTGAAAACTCGTCTGAAATTTGAGGGATTATGGGGTGAATTTCGGGTTGTTAGTACTAGTTGTTTAGGAGTTTGTCCAAAAGCACGTGTTGTTGTAGTTCTCGATAGTAATGCAGGTGGTGGCAAGAGTCAGTGCTTAATTGTAAACCCACAAAGCGATCGCGAACTTCTCTACTCATACATCAAGCACAAAAAGTAATTTGCTGGTAATAAACCATATAGTTGCTTTAGACTGCTCACATCAGCAACTAATTCTACGCTAAACTAAAGATATTAGGATAATCTCTGGCAGTAAGTTCAATGGACTAGCAACTTTCACCACTCCATTGACAATGTCTCAAGAGCATAACGAATCACTCCAAATTCAGCAGCTAGCCAGCCTCAAACCAAAACACTTCGCCGATTTAATCAGAGCTGCACAAATAATGTTTGACCCTGCTGCGGGACTCTCAGGAAGACATATAGAAGTTGACTGGCAGGATTTCGGTATTCCCCATGAAGTGGCAGAAAATCTGAAATCACTTGGTCAGCAATATCGATATGCATCTCCTCACGTTCCCGGTGATATTATTTGGAGTCAATTGACTCCAGAAACTCGTATCTGGTTTCTCAATCATAAAGATGAATTATGGCAGTTTGAGGAGGCTTTTCCAGCACTAGACGAAGATTAAACTTTGTCTGTTGTTTGCAAACTCAAAAATTTGTCATAATTAGCTTATTTGTAGAGATAGGAGTGCAACAGTTGTTGTACTCCTGCTATTTATCTGCCCTTCGGGCAAGGCAGAGGACAGAGGGCAAAAGGCGAAGGGAAGAAAAAAGTTTTAAGGTCTGCCTATACCTTTTTGCCTTGGACAAACTGGGTTTAAGACCCCCACTAAATTGAAAATTTGGTGGTCTTCATTTAGGAGGGGTTTGAATCACCTTCTAAACTCCTTGTGCCTTCTGACGTGTACTTTTGCCTTTCTTCAATAACTGCAAAAGATCGTCGCTATGTAACACTTTGAATGGATGCTATATTTAAAATATTATTAAGAATTGTATCATGTTCTTGCCTTTGTGGATGGAAGAAGTAGCGAGTCCTAAGCGATCGCTTGAGTACATAGTTAAATTATTTTAAAAACCGCGTATCGATGAATCAAAGCATAAGCGTTGCTCCCATCCAAGAGGAACCCATTCATAACAATCGCGCTGTTGCTGAGCCATTTGTGAAGCAACTAAATGTTCTAGCGGTAGAAATGCTGCTAGCATTGCCTTTGGGTATAGCTTTGGCAAAGTTCCACATTGGCGGGATTGCCTGGATATTTGGTGGGATTGCTTCTGGTACAGTAGTTCTGCAAGTGTTTCGGCTTTTCTATCAATATTCTCCCAAACCAAACCGGACTGCTAGAAAAGTAGGAATGGCACTTGTTGGGCTAACTGTTGGCTTGTCAAATAGCAATAGCGACATAACAAGTCTTGCCTCTGGTATTCCTATATTTATTGTTCTTACTTTATTCCTGCTTTTATGTGGTAGCTGTATTGGCTACATTTACTCTCGCTTGAGTAAAACCAGCTTATTGACAGCAATGCTAGCTACAGTTCCTGGGGGTGTGGGAGTGATGGCAGCCATTGCCGCAGATTACAATAGAAATGTCACTTTAGTTGCATTAGTGCAAGCGATTCGCGTTACGTCTGTAGTTTTTCTGATTCCTTTCATTGCCAGGACAGCAGTTGGTAATTACTGTAATTCGCAAACACTACCTGTCATAGGTGCTTTGCTGAATTTGGAGCAATCTCAATTAGGATTACTCTTGTTAGCACTACTAGTTACCGCTTTAGGAGTTTATCTAGCCCTTTTATACAAAATTCCGGCTGGTGATTTTTTGGCAGCATTGTTGACCGGCATAACATTTAATTCTTTACTACATTGGCTACCTTTTATAGGTGATGTTCACTTTTTTCCACCGCCTTTAATCAATATACTGGGTCAAATGCTTTTGGGAATCACTATTGGTGAGTATTGGGGAGACAAACCTAATTTCGGGAAACGGACTGTAGTTTATGCCTTCATATCTGTAGCAATGACCCTAGTAGCTGGAGCTATTGCTGCCTTGCTAGCCATGCGATTAACTTCTTGGGACTGGTTGACTTGTCTACTAGTCACAGCACCAGGAGGATCGGCAGAAATAATCTTGGTTTCTTTGACATTGAATCATAATGCGGACATTGTTACGACTGGTCATTTAGTGCGGCTTATTGCAATTAATAGTTCCTTACCGCTTTGGGTATTTTTGTTTCGCCGTCTTGATAGTCAAGTATCAGAAACAACTTAGTGATTTATACTCTATTTCTTTGAGGGTAACTCAGACATGGCGATGAAGAAGACGCAAAGAGGGAGAATCTCTTCTGTTTGCACGCAACTTCTCTCCGTGTTCTGTTTCTTTGTGCCCCCTTGCCCTCCAATTACCTGCCTTTTAGGTCACAATAATAATAAGCAATCATAGTAAGGTGCTACTATGTTTCGTCTACCTCAAATTATTCAGAACTTATTCCTTCGTGTTGAAGGTTTTTTCTCTGTTGTTTTCAACATTTTTTGGCGTTTTACCAGAAATTTCTTTGGTTTTTTTGCTAATCTCTTTGGATTTAATAGCTCTGAATATTTCTTAGAATCTAATGAATCGCAAAGTGTCAAGCAAGCTTCGGCTAAACAGCAAATAGAAGCTAAGCAGGATGCCGCTCTTCCGGAAACTCCTGCCAACTCCCGCCGCCGTCCTAATACTAAAATGGACTACTACCTCAACATGGCTCGCGATCTGAAAAAGAAATAAGCAAAGCCATCAACAAGTATCGAATAACAGAGTATTTGTTATGCGACAATTACAGCGATCGCACATCTAATAAGTTGATACTAAGCTAGGGGGACAACTCCCTAGCTTAAATATTAAGCTAGCTGTCAGTCTCGAAACGTTGAATCTCTATTAAATAACCATTGGGATCGCGCTGCCTTTAACTTACTTAATTATGAGGATGGCTGGTGTAAGCAAAGAACAGTTGTTGACTTTGGTATTAAAAGTTAAGCTATAAAATTTCTGACTTGCTCAAAGTGCCATATTTATCAAGGTTGTAGTTAGGTGCGACAGCGAAACTTCCTTGGTCAGTTGAGGCTAATTGAATGTATGAGGCAGGGTTGTTAGCCAGTACTTGTAGAAATAAATACATTCAAAAGTTACTTAAACTCATTCCTCAGGTAGTTACGTATTTTTAACTATAAGAGTAAATTAAGAACTACCACCTCGATCGAGCTACTAACGGCAAAATGCCATGATAAGAAACAATTTTGAGGCTGCATATCCTGAAGCAGATAGAGTTTATTTACAGCAAGAAGCTGTTAAACGATACATATTACTTAAAAAGTTGAAACAGTCCGAACTTACTTTAGATGACAAACTCTTTATAAAAAACTTTCAATCTGCATTCTATTTTTAGGGTTCTGCGAAAATCGACTTATACATTTAAAAATACTAATTCTCAGATAAATTTTCATCCCTTAAATTATAAACGCGTAACTTTTAGAAAGTTAGTTAGTTCAAAGCCTTTGGCAGTCAACACTTGGCGCACTTGTTCGCTCAACAAGGCAGCGAGTTCTAGTTCACCCGTCCCTAATGGCCCATTTTGCGGTTCTCCGTCTTTAAGTACTGCGGGATGGGAGTAAATCTCAACCAAGTCAGCCTGAATCTGGGGTACGAGTCCGAGCAAATATTCCTCAGTCATAGAACCAGTTTGCAGCAAACCGTAGACTCGCTTAGCAAAGCCAATACCTTGAGATGTCAGCAAAACCTCACCATAACGGCGTAATCTACCAAACACCGCCGACCAAACTAGTTTAGTCAGCAATCGCCGACGATCGAGCTTTAAAGACATACCTAGTTCTTCAGATGGCAGACGGATGACTCGAATGTCAAACTCCTGCGCCAACTCAACTAGAATATGCAGTACCACAGGATGGACGTGTAGATGTAAATGTCCGTCTACATGGGAAAGGGTTAATCCAGATTCACAGAATTTTTCTAACTGGGCGCGAATCTCCTGCTGTAGTTCCTCACGGGCAGCGGCATGGAATTGGTAACGCAACCCAGCTTGGAAGGGGCTGTCTGAGAAGTTCCCCATTGAGTCAACCAAATGGGGAATCTGGGAGGGTGGCAAAATAGCCCGACCGCATACCAACACCAAGTGTAGACCAACTGCCAAATTAGGGTGAGTACGTGCTAGAGCGATCGCTTCCTCAACTGCATCACCAGTTACCATCAAGCTGGTACTAGTCAGCACACCTTGCTCGTGTGACTTGATAATCGCTTGATTAACGCCATTAGAAAAGCCAAAATCATCACCATTGATAATGACGAAACGAGGGGAATGGGGCATGGGAGTATGGGGCAGAGGGACGAGGGAGGCAAGGGGAGATGAGGGGGATGATGGAACACGGGGGCACAGAGAAATTATTTAAGAATTCTCTCCTCTGCTCCCCCTGCCTTCTGACTTCTATTAAATGACTGCTGTTTGATTAGATTGTGCATTGGCAACAGCTTGGGCGCGGCGTTCTTTTAGGTAAGAGAAGAACTCACCACCTTCGCGCAGACGACGTACTAACATTTGTCGGTCAGTCAACATCTCCCTGACAATTGGCAGAATCGCTTTCGGGCGGAAGTAGAATTGACGGTACATACGCTCAACAGCATCTTCAATTTCTGCACTGGAAAGATTGGGATATTGCAGTGTTGAGGTTTGAATACCAGAGTTAGCCACAAGAGATTGGTTTGTAAACCAGCCGTTGACCTTAGCTTGTTCATAGAGTTCCGTACCCGGATAAGGCGCAGCAATGGAGACTTGAATTGTATGCGGACTGAGTTCGCAGGCAAAACGGATGGTTTCTTCTACTGTTTCTGGGGTTTCAATTGGCAGACCAATAATAAAAGTACCGTGGACTGTAATGCCAAGTTTGTGGCAATTTTTCATAAATTCCCTTGCTACTTCTAGCTTGATACCTTTTTTAATGCCATTCAGAATTTCTTGGTTACCAGATTCAAAACCGACTAGCAGCAACCGCAGACCATTGTCGCGCAGTTTTTTGAGGGTATCGTAGTCTAAATTGGCGCGGGCATTGCAACTCCAGGTGAGCTTGAGTCGCTTCATATGTTCGCTGATAGCGATCGCTCGATGCTTATCAATGGTAAAAGTATCATCATCAAACATATATTCCCGTACCTTATCGCCGAAGATGGCTTTGGCTTCTTCCATCTCGCGTCCCACAGCTTCGGGGCTTTTATGACGGTAGAGGTGACCACCAATTGTCTGCGGCCAGAGGCAGAAAGTGCATTTTGCCGGACAACCACGCCCGGTATAAAAGGAAATATAGGGATGCAGCAGGTAGCCAATGAAATATTTTTTAATGTCTAAGTCTCGCCCATAAATTGGTAAGACACTAGGCATAGCATCCCAGTCATGAATCAATGGGCGCTCTTCATTGTGGCGTATATTAGAGTTCCGATCTCGGTAGCTCAAACCCTTGATTTCTTCCCAAGATTTGCCCTCGGCTAGTTCCTGACAGGTATAGTCAAATTCGTTACGACATACAAAGTCGATAACTGGGTTATCTCGTAGCGTTTCCTCTGGTAAGACAGCTACGTGCGCCCCGACAAAGCCTATTTGTGCGTCCGAATTTTGAGCTTTTATCGCTTCAGCACACTTGACATCATTAGCCAGTGAAGGTGTGCTGGTGTGCATAACAATCAGTTCGTAATTTTTAGCAATTTTCAGCACATCTTCCAAAGTCTGACCGTGTGGCGGAGCATCCACAAGCTTGCTGTCTGGCACAAGTGCAGCAGGTTGCGCCAACCAAGTAGGATACCAAAAAGAAGTAATTTCGCGCTTGGCTTGGTATCGCGAACCAGCACCACCATCAAACCCATCGAAGGAAGGAGGATTGAGGAACAGGGTTTTCTTCACTGAAGATCTCTCCTACTTGCATGTTTTTATTTAAACTACAGCAATATTGGCAATTAGGGATTATGAATTGGGGAAAGCGAAAAAAGGAAAGCACCATTGCTTTGACCTTTAATCAATTCCCTATCTTCTTACTCCCCAGTCTGTTAGCCGACTTTCATGTTTACACTGATAAATTGCTCAATAAGTGCAATAACTTCATTGCGGGTGAGTTTTTCTCGACCATTAGCTAGAGCGTCAAGAGTACCATGAGCTAAAGTTAAAGGAATTTGGCAAAAGTCTAAAGCAGGGCCTGGCGGTAGAGATTTGGTATAGGCATCTGCTAGCACTAGATTGCGACGAGCATAGTCATGTAGATTTGTTGTACTCCAACCATCAGGAAAGAAGTTTACTCCCCGTCTTTTATCTTCTTGATGATTACGCAGGATATTAACTGCTTGTAGTCCGCGACCGAACCCAATTGCTTGAGTGCGGTTCGTTTGCGTTCCGTCGTACCAAGTCCATAAATCTGAGAGTAACAAACCAACTGCACCTGCAACTCCAAAGGTATAACGATCCAAATCAGATTCTGTATAAATTTCCCAATTTCTTTCTGCCCAGTAAGCCATCCGGTCTGCCATCGCGGCGGTAGCATCCCAAATTCGCGGTGCGATCGTTTCAGGTGCTAGTAGCGACCATTCTCTCACCCTGACAGTGACTTCTTCTAAGGAATTCTCATATTCGCTAAACCCTACAGAAAAAGCATCAACCGCAAAACCATCAACACCTGCTTGTAATGTCGAGCTAATTATTCGCAAGAGTTTGGTCTTAGTAAAATTATCCAGTTCTGGATGATCTTCAATTTCATCAATGGCACGCATACACAAGTATGCTGATGCTACTGCTTCTTGCAGTCCTGGCGGCAATATACTAATTGGAATATAAAAAGTTCGGCTAGTTTCTTTGAGGATTTGCAATGCATCGCTACGTAAATCCATGTCTTCACTCCCCTCTTGTTTCGACACCACATGCAGTTAGCAGTTTTCTGATGATACTGGATCTAGTTGTTACTGAACTTGAAAAAGTTGAGATGTGATAGTATTTCATCTAAAATTTGATACTTTTCGGTATCAAAATTAACGAAATGTACAAAATTTATCAAAGTAAATCCTAGTATATAAGACTTTGGTTGCACGAACTGGTGTATGCAAGTTGATATGGCCAAGGGGAATTTTTGGTGTAAATATAAATAAGTATGCTAAAATTTAAAGCATTAAAAACCAAAAGCTTTTCAGTAATAATAATCTAATATTTATACGACCAAAGCTACCGCAATGCCTTTATATGAAGAGTAAGTTCAAACTAGTGTATCTTTTAGAACAATTATGAAAGCCCCAAGAAAGTATACTAGTATCTGTACAGGTCTGTAGATAGTGGGTTAGTATTTTCTCGGTAAATAGAGCAAAGTTGAGTTGATATTTACGACTACAAATACTGGTTTGGAAAAGCTATCAATGCGGAGATTCATGAATGAATATTTTCTATAAATTCACTTTCTAAAAATTAAAAAAATTGAGCAATATCTACTTAAAAAAATACTTTTGAAGATCTAATTTTAACTCTTTCAGGTATTACGTCTTTATCGTATTGAATAAAAAGGAACTGCATATTGGGAACTAGGGAGATTGATTTGTAGCTGTAATGCATGTGAATTGGCATTATATATTTTTTTCAACTTTTAATCTCCAGTCGCCAGTAATTAATTACCGTAGACATCAGCCCAAGTATTTTTTTACCCAAAATCATATCCGTCAGAGGTCTGCCTGCGATCGCAGCGTGGGTAATTCCTAATCTTGAATCACCTGTAATGAGATTGAAGAGCGTGGGAAACAAGATAGCTGTTGAGTCGTACAAAGCTATAAGCGATATTTTCTCGAAGTGCAATGCTTCTATAATATCAATCGCTTTCGCATGACTTTCTGCAATAACTTTTGCACGCTCTTAACCTCTAATCAATACTATAATATTCATATTTTTCTACTAAAAAAATATTTTAAATTCCCTCACTTCCTACTTTTCCCACTTTTCTTACTTTTCCTACTTTTCCTACTTTTAAAATGGATACTCTTAAGTAGCTTTATTCTTCCCAAAGACGCATTGCATTATGAAAAAAGAAATTGTAACTTAAAAATAACGACATTGAAAAATATTCAAAAACATCATTTTGGAGCATAAAAAAATGCTGTTATTAGTACACAGTTAAACCAAAGTTTGTGTTTATTTGAAGAAATTAACAGAAATTCCAAGAAGCGTAGTTTCCTGTAGTCTAGAAATTAGTGTAGTTTTCCTTATTTAATGACTAGCGTTTACCTCAGGGGTTCTCGCAGAGTAACAGTACTGCGTAATGTAATCCTTCGCTGAAAGTGTTCCCGCAAAGTAGATTAGGGTTTGTCGTCAGATATAGCTGACGGGCAATGCAGCCAATTATACAAACTAGTTTGGTGCGTCTCACCTAATGCGATCGCGAAAAAACCTGCTAACTACTGCTTTAATTAATTGCCAGCAATTACATGATGCAATTATCTTTAGTTCCCACAATTCGATACCATCCTATTCGTATGCACCAAAGCAAGTGTAGTACCCCTTTTTATGGGCAGGGCTGTTTCATTCCACAAGGGCAAGAAGTTTGTCAATATCATGAGAGAGAAATCTAGTCGCAGTTGTGATGGAAGTATGACCATTTCGGCGGAGGATGTTGAGAGCGATCGCTCGCACAACAGAGAGATTGGCTGG